>NZ_JBNNUW010000005.1:0-251346 GCF_050280125.1 Lysinibacillus sp. NPDC093692 | reverse complement strand
AAAATGACTCCGGCAGCATACCGAAGTCATTTAATCGCTGTTTAATGTAGCAAATGGTCTTTTATTAAACTGTCTACTTTATAGGGTTCAGTTCAGTGGGGAGAATTGAAAATTAAATTTTTCGATCGTTATTGTCCAAGTTAACAAAATTTTTTTTAGTGGAAGTAGCATTCTTGATGTGAATAACAATGTAATAAGTAGTAAGTAAGGTGAAAGATTTTTAAATAAATTTTTTTGACTTTTAGAAAAAGATTCTTCATTCTTCCGTTTAATGGTAAAGAAGGTTGCAGCAATGACTGTTAATGATCCAAATAAACCAGCAAGTTCTACACTAATAAACCAATTACAGAACCAGACAGAGGCACCTAATAGCAATCCAGTGAAGAGAACACTTGAAGATTTTTCTTTTACAGCTTCCTTGCCCGCACCTATGAAAGTAACTAAAAAAGCGAAATAAATATAAATAGGGATACACATAGATGCGCTCACGATTCCTAAAGAAGTTAAAGGAATATCTGCTAATGTTGAACCGATAATTGTTCCCATTGCTAAAGTGCCCCATGGAATGATACAAAGACTTATTAGTGCGATAAGAGCTGATTGAATAGGGTGAAAACCTAATGCTATTAAAATTGGAGCTATTACAATAACAGCTAAACCAAAACCGCTAATAGACTCTATTAAAGGAGATAGCCCTAAAGCAAGAATCAAAACTTGATAGATGCGATCATTAGTTGAAGTAGAAATAGAAGAGGCTATTTTCTCTATAGCGCCTGCTTGCTCCATAAAATGAAATAAAAGGATACCAAAAAACAAAATATAGGCTACAAGTGATGTGGTAAGAAAGCTTTTAGCAAACGGAGTAGGTAATATTTTTATACTAGTGTGAAAAAGAGGAGAAATTGCAATGGCTGTTGTAATAAGTACTGCTACACTACCTGTGAAAATAGAGGATTTCTTCAGAACGAAAAGCATAAATAAAATACTAACTAGCGGTAAAAGAGCAAACATGACCTTTAACATGAAAATCACTCCTAATGACACTTATTTACACTATAGTATATAAAATTTATTCTATAGTGTAAATAAAGAAGTTGAATTTAAGGGATTTTATTTGTTGATTGTAGCTACGTAATTACACTATAGTAAAAATAAAGGCTCGTTATCATTACGTTGAATTGATTTCTGGGGTATTCAGTTGGAACGGAGATCAACTTATATACATTGTAAATAGTCATTTCAAACTTTTGGTGATGAATTAAAATAAAAATTTATCCAATAGGATAGTGAAAAGGAGCGTGAGCAAGTGGGATTTGGAAAGCAAGTAAATATCATTAGAAAGAAAAGGAATATGACATTGCAGGACCTTTCCTCAGTTAGTAAGGTAAGTGCATCTATGTTATCTCAAATAGAACGAGAAGAAAAAAACCCAACCATACAAGTTGCCTGTCAAATTGCTGAGGCTTTAAATACTACTCTATCCGCGTTATTAGAACAGCAAGAGAAAAGGGATATTATTGTCATAAGAAAAGATGAACGACCAGTTTATATAGACGAAAAAACGGGATTCCAGCGTCATTTATTATCCCCATCGTTCCCCTCTAGAGGGATTGAATTTATTTTGAATATAATTCCTGCAAATAAAGAATCTGGGGTATTTCCTGCCCATAAATCAGGGGTGAAGGAATTCGTTTTTATTAAACAGGGAGCTTTACGAGTCGAATTAGGCAACGGTACTTTTATTGAAGAATTACACGAGGGGGATTCATTCTTTTTTGAGGCCGATACAGAGCATAGATTTATTAATTTATCTGCCAAAGAATGTCATTATTTTTTAGTAATAGATTCAACTCAGTTTATGAAATAAGGCTTTAGGGATATAAAAAAGGAGCAGAAGAGCATGTTCTCATTTACAGATTTAAATGGTTTACGAGTGGATTTAAGTTTTATAAGAGGCGAATTGGACATTGAGCCTAAGCATGTACTGGTTTTATTAAAGCATGAAAATAAGTGGTTGTGTACGATTCATAAACGCCGTGGTGTAGAGGTTCCAGGTGGAAAGCAAGAACCTGGGGAAACATTGGAGCAGGCAGCGGTTAGGGAAGTATTCGAGGAAACTGGTGTTCATGTGAAAAATCTTAGATGGTTTGCTGAATATGCCGTTCATGATGACAATTTATTTTGTAAAACGGTCTTTACTGCACAGTTTGTGGGGCAGGAGGACATTGATTTTGATTTAGAAACTTCCGGAATGACTTGGCTAACAGATGAAGAATTTACTAATCATCCAAATTTAAGTTTTCATATGAAGGATGAAGGAATGGAGAAAATGCTGGAGGAGTTGAAACATTATGACCAATGGTAAGATTGTTGAAAAACGTCCTTATCCTTCACCTAATTCAGCAATTCGTTTAACGGAAATCACGTATATGTCACAGGGTCTACGTGTGAAGGGATTATTAGCGGAACCTAAGGCAGAAGGTACATATGATGGCTTTTTATATTTACGTGGAGGTATGCAAAGTATTGGTATGGTTAGACCTTCTCGTGTCGCTCAGTTTGCAGCACGAGGCTTTATCGTTTTTGCCCCATATTACCGTGGCAATCGAGGTGGAGAAGGTCGAGATGAGTTTGCAGGAGCTGATCGTTATGACGCTGTATACGCAGTAGACGTACTAAAGCAGTTCTGTAATGATAATATTCATGTCTTTGGTTTTTCACGTGGCGGTATTATGGCACTTTGGACTGCAATCTTACGTAGAGATATTACATCTGTTGTAACATGGGCAGGAGTATCTGATGCAACAGCTACATATTGGGAGCGAACAGATATGCGCCGGATGATGAAGCGTGTTATTGGAGGGACGCCTAATCGTGTACCAGAGGCTTATGATGCCCGAACACCACTTTTTGAGGTAGAGCATATGACAGCTCCCGTCCTTATTATTCATGGCTATCGTGATGAAAATGTAGATATTGAACATGCTAGACAGTTAGAATTTTATTTAAAAGATGCCAATAAAACATATGAGACATGGTATGATCATCGCTACGCGCATCAATATCCACCTGCCAAAAATCGCGAGACAGTACATGCTCTTTGTGAATGGATGAAACGACAATAAGATATTCAAGTTGTCTTCCTTCAGTTTAATATTTCAAGTTTGTCTAGAGAGGAGGCTATTTTTTGAATTACATAAAAAGTAAAAGACGCAAGATTATTATTGTAGGATTAGTATTGATGATAATCGCTTCAGCTTTTATTTATTATAAGTTTTTAATACCTTCAGCAGACATTCAGCAATACAAGGAATATTATCCTTCGAATACATCGCAAAAAACATTAAACGAAGGGGAGGTAAAGGTCACATTTTTAGGAACATCATCTTTGTTATTTGATGATGGCGACACACAATTAATGATTGATGGTTTTATTTCTAGGCCGCCCTTATTGAAAATATTGCCTTTTAGCAATGTGAAAACAGATACAAATATTGTAAATGAAGTCTTTCGTAAAATAGGGGTTGATCATAATAAACTTCAGGGATTGTTTGTAGCTCATACACATTATGATCATGCATTAGATTTAGCTTATATCGCTAAACAAACTGGAACGCATGTATATGGCTCGGAATCAGCAATTAATATAGGACTTGGTAATGGTATAAACACGACACAAATGTCTGTATACGAAGTAAATAAGGCTATGCAGTTTGG
Source organism: Lysinibacillus sp. NPDC093692 (assembly GCF_050280125.1). Taxonomy (NCBI): domain Bacteria; kingdom Bacillati; phylum Bacillota; class Bacilli; order Caryophanales; family Bacillaceae; genus Lysinibacillus; species Lysinibacillus sp. NPDC093692. Next base: position 247,629 of record NZ_JBNNUW010000005.1, on the reverse strand, counting down.
TGATTTTACTGTCACAGTCCTACAATCAAAACATTCGCCAACCTTTGACGAAGGAGAAAAAATAAAAGAGCCACTTAAACAACCAGCGAAAGCTCTAGATTAGCATGAAGATTCTTCATACGATTTCTTGATTACGCATCATCATAAAACATTTTTTGTAAAACCAAGTGCTAACTATATAGAAGGGGCATTGGATGGCATTCAAGCTGATGTATTATTTTTAGGAATCGGAGTATTAGGAGCTCAGGATCAAGATTTTCAAAATATGTATTATGAGCAAACTGTCCGGGAAATACAGCCGAAACTTATTATTCCAATACATTGGGACAACTTTAATAAACCATTAACAGATGCTCTAGAAGCAATGCCTAAATTTGCAGATAACACAAAAAAAGGATTAGATTTTATAATTCAAAGGACAAAAGCGGATAAAATAGATTTCCAAATACTTCAAGGTTTTGAAAGCATTTATTTTTGATATTTAGAATAATAAAGGAAAATTGCATACTGGATTTAGAGAATTAACTCCATTTTGATTACCTTTTGTAATATGGAGTTTTTTTAGTGAAAATTGCTTAGGTAGATCGAAGAAGTGCCCGAGCCGACTTAAAAAACCGTTCAGGTGCTTTTTAACAGGCACCTGAACGGTTGATAAAAGGATATTTACTCTGCGTATTTTTCTAAAAAGTTATTAATAGTTTCCCAGTACGAATCACCAGCGACGCTTTCTGCACCGCCATGTCCAGCACCCTCAACTATCATTTTTTCCTTCGGTACATTGGCAGCTTCATATACTTCATTTAGCATATCAGATGGCACAAATGTATCATTACTTCCATGAATAAATAGCATCGGTGTTTTCGATTTGGCAACTTGCTCAACAGTATTAGCTTCACCAAGCGTATAGTTAGCTCTTACTTTCGTAACAATTGAAGAGAAGTGCATTATAGGAAAGGCCGGTAAATGAAAGATTTCTTGCAATTGGTAAGAGAATTCATCCCAAACTGAGGAATAACCACAATCCTCAATTATAGCCTTAACATTGTTAGGGAGATCTTCTCCTGAGGCCATCATCACTGTAGCACCTCCCATGGAAATACCATACAAAATAATTTCAGCGTTTTTATCCGAATTGGTAACATTATTAATCCAAGAGACTACATCAAGTCGATCGTGCCAGCCCATCCCAATATAGTCACCCTCGCTTTTTCCATGAGCTCTTGCATCGGGTATGAGAACATTGTAGCCTGAATCATAAAAATGCTTAGCATACTTTGACATTTGTGAGCCATCAGATGAATATCCATGGAAAACAATTGCCCATTTATTTGTTTCGTTTGTATTTTTAAGCGTATAGGCATGTAATTTCAAATGATCAAAAGACTTTACATAAGAATCCTGGTAATTCTCTTTAAACCACTTTTCGCTCTCTTCTTTTTCTTTAGCTTCCTTAGGATTAACAGCGATTGAATTGTGCGGAGCATCAAGCACAGCTGATTTATCTGTATTAGGATTTAAAGCGAGATTATAAAAATAATTCCCTGCAAAAAATCCAGCACCAACAAACAATACTAATAGAAGACTGACAATGATAATAATTACTTTATACTTTCTTTTCATATATTTCCCCCTAAAACTTCTATTATGAATTATACACAAAGTTGACAATATGAAAAGTGGACTTTTCTAAAATAGGGGAAAATAAAAAAGGGGATGACTTGAATCGTTCCCTTTGTATGTTGTCGAACTACTATTAATTTAAAACGCTACTGTTTTGAATGCGAAATCGAAGCGGCAGCAAAAAACAAAGTAGAGGAAGTGGCTAGATACATAGGATAGCGAGTAGCTTAGTATGGAAATCTCCCTCATTTTCACAAAAATTTCCTCTTTCAACAATAAAAAAAGGGAACGACTGAAATCGTTCCCTTTGCTTAGTAAATTATTTTAATGGACCACCAAGGTTTGTGATAGCTTCAGAAACATTTGAGAATTTCTTGAAGTTGTCGTTGAATAAACCAGCAAGTTCAGCAGCTTTTTTATCATAAGCAGCTTTGTCTGCCCATGCATCACGAGGATTAAGCACTTCAGTTGGTACACCCTCAATAGTAGTTGGGATGTTTAAACCGAATACTGAATCTTGAATTGTTTCAACATCAGTTAATTTACCATCAATTGCAGCGCGCACCATTGTACGAGTGTAAGAAAGCTTCATACGGCTACCAGTACCATATTCGCCACCAGTCCAACCAGTGTTCACTAAGAATACTTGTGCACCGTGCTCGTCAATTTTTTGACCTAACATTTCAGCATAAACTGTTGCTGGAAGTGGAAGGAATGGAGAACCGAAGCAAGTAGAGAATACTGGTTCTGGCTCTGTTACACCACGTTCTGTACCAGCAAGTTTAGATGTGAAACCGCTTAGGAAGTGGTACATTGCTTGCTCTTTTGTTAATTTACTGATTGGAGGTAATACGCCAAATGCATCAGCTGTTAAGAAGATGATTGTTTTTGGGTGACCAGCAACAGATGGATCAACAATATTTTCAATGTATTGAATTGGATAAGCTACACGTGTATTTTCTGTTAATGAACCGTCATCATAGTCACAAACACGAGTTTCTGGATCAACAGCTACGTTTTCTAAAACAGATCCGAAGCGGATTGCGTTGTAGATTTCTGGTTCTTTTTCAGCAGAAAGGTTAATTGTTTTTGCGTAGCAACCGCCCTCAATGTTGAATACACCGTTATCAGACCATCCGTGTTCATCGTCACCGATAAGCTTACGGTCAGGATCTGCTGATAAAGTAGTTTTACCAGTACCAGATAAACCGAAGAATAATGCAACATCACCAGCTTCACCAACGTTTGCTGAGCAGTGCATTGAAAGGATGCCTTGTTGTGGTAATAAGTAGTTCATAATACCGAAAATAGACTTTTTGATTTCACCAGCGTATTCAGTACCACCGATTAGGATGATTTTCTTTTCAAGTGATACAATGATGAATGTTTCAGAAGCAGTGCCATCAACGGCAGGGTCTGCTTTGAAATTAGGAGCTGAGATAACTGTGAAGTCAGCAACATGAGAAGCTAATTCCTCTTTAGTTGGACGGATAAATAATTGATGAGCGAACAGATTGTGCCAAGCATATTCATTGATTACTTGGATGCTTAATTGAGAATCTTTGTCAGCACCAGCAAAGCCTTTGAATACGAATAATTCGTCACGTTCTTTTAAATATTTTACTACTTTTACATATAAGTTATCGAACACTTCAGAAGAAATTGGTCGGTTAACTTTTCCCCAGTCAATTTTATCTTTTGTGCTCTCTTCTTCTACCGTATATTTATCTTTAGGTGAACGACCAGTGTATTTGCCAGTTTCTGCACGAACTGCGCCATCTACTGTTAACATAGCTTCACCACGAGAAGTAGCTTTTTCAGCTAATTGTGGTACTGAAAGTTGAACATTAATGTTACCGCCGCTTAATAATTCCTTCAGTTCGTTTGCAATTTCTACTGAATTCATCGATTAAATACCATCCTTTTTTATAGTATTCCCTTGAGTCTGAGGGAGATTTTCTTAATTTCAAAAATAGTATAACACAATTGCTTAAATAATCTATACTAATTCAGAAATTATTTTTCAGATTTTATTACTTTTCAAGAAAACGACAAAAAGTAAATTGATTCGTTTTGATAATGCTTTTTACCCTATTTATTATAAGTGATCAGTCAATCACTTTCGACACAGCAAAATTGTGTTCTAGAAGCTTTTGGCTTATATGAGGTTCGCACAGGATGTGAAGTTTTAGCTTGTTTTTTATTAGTTGGAGCTTGTCTTCGATTGAAAAGGGGCTACAATCATTTTCATCCACCACATGTTCCGTAGCTGACGCTTTGCTTTCACTACAAAATGTGCTGTAAAGGGTTACACATATGTTAACACATGATGTGAGGTGGAGAGTAGGGATTATTTTGTTTGAATTTACAGGATAATACAAATAGGTTTCATAATAATGGTATAACTGTAGCTGACGCTTTGCTTTCGCTACAGATAAACAAAGCGAACGGAATCGGTTTTGTGCTTAGACCTGGAGATGTTCTTTGTGCGAAAGCGACAACACGAGAGCCGACGTGATGTCGCTTTCGGCAATGCTGCAGGACGTGGTGTTCTTACACTGAGATTCTCTATTTTAGCGGGTGTTTGGGCACTTGCTGAAAGAAGTTAAAAATATTTGACAACGTTCGACCTTTTACGTATTATGAGATATTGAACGGATACTCTTATCCCGAGCTGGTGGAGGGTCAGGCCCTGTGAAACCCGGCAACCTGCATGAACTATTTCACGACATGCGCTGGTGCCAACCTGATGCAAGGGAACCCCCTTGAACGATAAGAGTGAAAGGTTACGAAGTCATTATTCCTTTCCTCATGTTAAGTAAGCGTGAGAAAAGGATTTTTTTATTGTTAAAAACGAATGTAAAGGTAAGTATATAGTCCTTTCCTTATTATAATGACGGATCTTTCGAAAACCTCGTGTTAAAAGTAGTAGTTGTTTTTTGTGCGAAAGTGAAACGACAGCAACAGTTGTTTTTTTGTACGAAAGCGCAGTGCAAACGTAGCGACAGCAACAACTGCTTTAGAGTTCAATCTATAGGAGCGGGCTTGACATGGGTAATGAGTACCGTATTAATTCGCAAATATTATTTGTAAAAGTAATAGGAGGAAAACCAAATGACAAAACGTCGACTGTTTACATCAGAGAGTGTAACAGAAGGACATCCAGACAAAATATGTGATCAAATCTCGGATGCCATTTTAGATGCTATTTTAGCAGAAGATCCAAACGCACGTGTAGCGTGTGAAACAACAGTAACAACTGGTTTAGTACTAGTAGCAGGAGAAATTACTACCTCTACTTATGTAGACATTAAAGGTATCGTTCGTGATACTGTAGCAGAAATCGGTTATACACGTGGGAAATATGGCTTTGATGCTGAAAATCTAGCAGTACTTGTTGCTATTGGTGAACAATCACCTGATATTGCTCAAGGTGTTGACCAAGCATTAGAGGCACGTGAAGGCTCTATGACAGACGCTGACATTGAAGCAATTGGCGCAGGTGACCAAGGTTTAATGTTCGGTTATGCATGTAACGAAACACCAGAGCTTATGCCATTACCAATTAGTTTAGCGCATAAATTGGCTCGTCGCTTAACGGAAGTACGTAAATCTGATGAACTAGGTTATTTACGTCCAGACGGAAAAACACAAGTGACAATTGAATATGATGAAAACAATGTACCAGTGCGCGTTGATACGATTGTCATTTCTACACAGCATGACGAAGAAGCTACACTTGAGCAAATTCAAGCAGACTTAAAAGAATTTGTTATTGCTCCAGTTGTTCCAAGTGAATTATTAGATGCCGAGACTAAATATTTCATCAACCCAACTGGTCGATTCGTAATTGGTGGTCCAAAAGGAGATGCTGGTCTAACTGGACGTAAAATCATCGTTGATACATACGGTGGCTATGCCCGTCATGGTGGTGGTGCTTTCTCTGGTAAGGATGCAACTAAGGTAGACCGTTCAGCGGCATATGCAGCCCGCTATGTGGCAAAAAATATCGTAGCAGCTGGTTTAGCAGATCGAGCTGAAGTACAACTAGCTTATGCGATTGGTGTTGCTCAACCTGTATCTATTGCTGTTGATACATTCGGGACAGGAAAAGTTACGGAAAGTGAAATTGTAAAATGGGTACGCGAGCTATTTGACCTACGCCCAGCAGGGATTATTAAAATGCTTAACCTTCGTCGCCCAATTTATAAGCAAACTGCAGCATATGGTCACTTTGGTCGTACAGACTTAAATGTACCTTGGGAACAAACAGACAAAGCAGACGCATTACAAGAAAAAGCAGGTTTATAAACTATTCAGCTAAAGTAATAAAGTAGCTGGACCAATATTTTAAGATACTATTACAGAAAGGGGCTCTACATGCTATTGCCCCTTTCACTGTTTTTATACTAAAAAAAACTCCATATATAATCGTGTATGGCTAGGTTGTCCAAGCAAACGTGGAGCTGCTTTGATTAAGTTGAAATAACTATTTATTTTTTGGTTGAAGAGATTTATAGTATTGGCCTTTTTCTACATATTCATGTATGATGCGTTCCATATCTTCTTTATCTTCATCGTTTAATTCTCTTACAACTTTTGCGGGACGCCCTAATGCTAAGCTATTTGGAGGAATGACTTTGCCTGGAGGAACAAGGCTACCTGCCCCAATAAATGCACCCTCTCCAATCTCCGCTCCGTCTAATATGATAGAGCCCATACCTATTAAGGCTTTTTTACGAATCGTACAGCTATGTAAAGTTACTTGATGTCCGACTGTTACCTCATCTTCGATAATTAGTGGATATTTAGGGCTTTGATGTAAGCAACAGAGGTCTTGAATACTAACTCTTTTTCCGATAATTGTCGGTGATACGTCCCCTCGAATAACTGTGTTAAACCAAATAGTTGTTTCAGCACCTATTGTTACGTCACCAGTAACGGTTGCATAATCGGCAATAAATACTGATGGATCAATATTGGGTGTTTTCCCTTTAAATGGATAGATCATGAGAATCGCCTCTTTTCTTTCTATGATGTAATATTATCGTATCAAATACGCAACTTGATGGAAATATTAAATTAAAATGAGCTAGATATTCCGTTATAATCATTGTGTAATTATTTTTTTAGGAGGACTATGTGAAATGTGGAAATGGGAAGCTGATGGACAAGCAAAGGCTGTGGTTGCAATTCTTCATGGGGCATATGAAAATCACCGCTGGTATGCATGGCTTATAGAAAAATTAAGATTGGAAGGCTTCCACATAGTCATGGGGGATTTACCTAATCATGGAGTGAATAAAGGGTTTTCAAATGTTCACGATGAAGATTTTAAAGAATACAACAAATATACTAGGCATTTAATCGAGAATGCTTTTTCGTATAATCTACCTGTCTTTTTAATAGGGCATGGGCTTGGTGCGACACTATTACTACATACCATGCAAAAAAGAAAATATGAATGCGCAGGAATTATTTTAACCTCACCATGGCTTCATTTAAAGCTACTGCCAGGTAAACTATCAAATGCTTTAACTAGTTTAAGTGCCCTGACTGCAAATGTGAAGCTGACTCATGAAATTACTATAGAATCATTAACGCGCAGTGTAGAAGGTAGAGATGAGATGAAGGATGAAGTTCCTTTTTCGTCAGTTGTTTCAGTGAAATGGTATCGAGAACTACAGCAAATGATGCGTAATATAGTGTTATTGCCTAAGGCAGAATTCCCTAATAGACCTATGTTAGTGATGACAGCTGAAAAAGATAATATTACTGAAACTAAACAAACTCGTAATTGGCTTCATCTGCAGGACTTTACAGAGTTTCAATTTAAAGAATGGGCAAACAGTTATCATAATCTATTTCATGAAGTAGAGCGTGACGAGATTTTTGTTTATATACGTGATTTTATTAATAATGCTCTTCGAAACATTGGCTATATAATTAAGTAGTGAATGACCTCTCCAATTAACTAGAAAAATACTAACTTTTTGTTACTTAAATATAATGTTGTAATTTTCTGAAAAGTGTAATACTATAATGACTCAAAGTAATATTTTTCAAATTGGAGGGGTAAAATGGAAGCAATCGTTGGGAAAATGAATGAGATTTTATGGGGACCGTGGTTTATTTATGGCATTTTGTTAATTGGGCTCTTCTTTTCAATCATTACGAGGTTCCTACAAGTAAGACACATTAAAGATATGTTTGTTTTAATGTTTAAAGGCGAAAAATCGGAAAAGGGGATTTCATCTTTCCAAGCAATGTCTATTGCATTATCTGGTCGCGTAGGTACAGGTAATATTGCCGGTACAGCTACAGCAATCGGGATGGGGGGACCTGGTGCTGTTTTTTGGATGTGGGCAATCGCCTTTATCGGTGCGGCAACTGCTTATGTTGAGTCGACATTAGCTCAAATTTATAAAGAAGAGAAAGATACAGAATATCGTGGTGGTCCAGCGTTTTACATAGAAAAGGGAATGGGGCAAAAATGGTTTGCAGTTATTTTCGCTGTTGCCGCATTAGCTGCCATGTTAGTGTTGATGCCGGGTGTTCAATCGAATGCAATTGCGACAGCAGTTGAAAACGCTTTCTCTGTTGACACTTGGATTACAGGACTTATTATTGTTGTATTATTAGGTACTATTATTATCGGTGGGGTAAAATGGATTGCCAATGCTGCACAGATCATTGTACCGTTTATGGCATTAGCATATATTCTTATGGCCATTGTCATTATCTCAATGAATATTAAAGAAGTACCAGCTGTATTTTCATTAATTTTTTCTAGTGCATTTGGTGCGCAAGAAATCTTCGGTGGTATTGTTGGCTCCGCTATTGCATGGGGGGTTAAACGTGGTATTTATTCAAATGAGGCAGGGCAAGGGACAGGTGCGCATCCGGCTGCAGCAGCAGAAGTATCACACCCTGCTAAACAAGGTATCGTGCAAGCAGCTTCTGTATACATTGATACATTATTAATTTGTTCAGCTACTGCGTTTATGATTTTATTTACTGGCATGTACAATGTACAGGATGAAAAAGCTGCAGAAGGCACTGATTCATATGTTTATGTTGGTGATTTCAATAAAGGTGGATTAACTGGAGATGAGCAAATAACATTTGCGAAAAGTATTAAAGAAGGTGCAGCATATACACAATATGCAGTTGACTCTTCATTACCAGGCTTTGGTGGACCATTCGTAGCGATCGCATTATTCTTCTTTGCTTTCACGACGATTATGGCATACTACTACATTGCCGAAACAAATGTGGCTTATTTATTCTCAGGAACTACAGAGAAGGTCGTCATTTGGCTAGCTAAATTTGCAATTTTAATTGCTGCGTTTTACGGTACTATTCGTACTTCCGACCTTGCTTGGGCTATGGGGGATGTTGGATTAGGACTAATGGTTTGGATTAACGTTATAGCGATTTTAATTATTATGAAGCCTGCTATAGTCGCATTAAAGGACTATGAGAAGCAGAAAAAAGAAGGAAAAGATCCTGTTTTTGATCCTCGTAAACTAGGAATTAAAGGTGCAGATTTCTGGATTGATTATAATGAAAAACGTAAAAATAAATAATAGATAATAAGATAGGAAGCTATCTAATAGATTGAAAGATTCTATTAGATAGCTTTTTTTGTTTTCTTTAAAAAAGGCTCAGCACCATAACGTGTGGTTGATTTCTGTTCCGGCTGGGCGCTTTGTAGCTGCCGCTTTGCTTTCGCTACAGGAAACATTTGTTGTTGCTGTCGCTACGCTTTCGCACAGAGCAAAGCTTCCTGGGTGCGTCGCGGCAACAAGATGTTTTTTGCGCGAAAGCGTAGTGCCAACGAAGCGGCAGTAGCAGGATGTTGGTCACGAAGGCGTTATCACAGGACATGATGCTTTTAGCCTTCGTTTCCCTCCAGCTTCACTCTCATTCCTCTATTGCTAGTCCCCAAGGAGTCGCTCAGCCGTAACGAAGATCAACTTATATACAAAGCATATGTTTTAATAAATGTCATGCACAATTTTTGGTGATGAGCCATAAAAAAAGATTAATACTAAAATCTGCTCTTGTATCCTGTGCAGTCGTTTACATATTTCGGTGAAGAACTATAAAAGAAAATAAAATTTCTATTGACGGCAATAGAAAAAGAAGGTATATTTTGTCATAAGGAAATTATCTTTCCTTTAAGAAACTTTTTGGGAGGAGGTGAAAAATTGACTGTGTTCCATTTACCGAAACTTTCATATGATTATGATCAGTTGGAGCCATTTATTGATGCTAGAACGTTAGAAATTCATCATTCTAAGCATCATGCTACGTATGTAAATAATTTAAATGTGGCATTAGAAGGTCATAAGGATTTAGAAGATCAGTCATTGGAAGATTTATTAAGAAATCTTGATGTGCTTCCAACGGACATTCAAACAGCCGTACAAAATAATGGTGGGGGACACTATTGCCACAGTTTATTTTGGGAATTGATGAGTCCTAATGGTGGTGGTGAGGCAACTGCTGATATTGGAAAGGCGATCGATTATTATTTTAAAACATTTGATAATTTTCAAGATCAGCTTTCTAAAGCGGCAATTTCACGCTTTGGAAGTGGATATGGATGGCTAGTGCTAGATGGCGAGCAATTGACCATTATGAGTACAGCTAACCAAGACACGCCTTTAAAAGAGGGGAAAATCCCTCTACTCGTTATTGATGTTTGGGAGCATGCATATTATTTGAAATATCAAAATCGCCGACCTGAGTTTGTTACGAATTGGTGGAATACAGTTGATTGGGACAAAGTCAATCAACGATATGTGAATGCAAGGGAAACAATAAACACTTTTAAAATCTAACTAAGCTAAGTTAATTAAGGTAATTTGACATGAAAGTAAAGTTAAGTACTCCTCCATATCCCCCGCGCCATCGGGGGATATTTTCTTATATTCTTTGAAAACCCCCTACACAGCAGGGGGTTTCAAAATTAAAAGGCATGATTCCAATACGGTATCGGAATCATGCCTTAAATAAATGAATATTAAAACGATCTATTTAGCTTAACGAGTAATCTTTCATTTTTTCTAAAGCAATTACAAAAGGTGGATCATTTTGTTGATTTAGAAACTCGTATTTTAATACATGTACATACTTTTGGGGAAGTTGACTGACATAGTCTATCACAGCATCTCGTTCTTCCTTCCCACCTGGATGACCATGATAAATGACAAGGACAATAAGACCACCGATTTTTAGCATCTTAAGCAAATTATCAATTGCTTGTATCGTCGTATTTGGCTGTGTAATGATGTCGTGATCGCTACCAGGCAAATAACCAAGATTAAAAATTGCAGCTGCGACTGGTTTGTGGACATAGTTGACTACTTCTTCATGCCCTCTATGTAAAACAAGCGCACGATGCTCTAAACCATTGTCTAAAAGGCGATGGAGAGTGGCATCAACAGCGCTCTTTTGAACATCAAAGGCGTATACTTGTCCTTCATCACCGACAAGCTGTGCTAGAAACAATGTGTCGTGGCCATTTCCAGCTGTGGCATCCACTACAGTGTCGCCCTCTACAACAGTATCTTTTATTAGCTGTTGGGCATATTGTAAAACGCGTTGTAGCTTCATTTGTCATCCTCAGCTTTATAAAATTTTCCTTGCCAGCTTCCACGGCGTTCAAGCTCAGCATCAATTCCGTTTAATACTTCCCATTTATTAACACTCCACATCGGGCCAATCATTAAATCGATTGGTCCATCGCCTGTAATTCGGTGAATAACCATATCTGGTGGTAGAATTTCAAGTTGATCGGCTACAAGCTTTGTATAAACATCTTGATCTAAAAATTCTAACATTCCTTTTTCGTATTGCTTAACCATTGGAGTACCTTTTAAAAGATGCAGTAAATGGATTTTAATACCTTGTACATCAAGCTTCGCGACTTCACGAGCAGTTTCCATCATCATGTCAGAGTCTTCGAGAGGAAGACCGTTAATAATGTGCGAGCATACACGAATACCGTGTTTTCGTAACTTTTCAACACCTTCCACATATGTTGCATAATCGTGGGCACGGTTGATAAGATTGGCTGTTTTTTCATGTACAGTTTGAAGTCCTAATTCAATCCATAAATAGGTACGCTCATTTAATTCAGCTAAATATTCAACTACATCGTCTGGCAGACAATCAGGGCGTGTTGCGATAGATAATCCAACAACCCCTTCTTGGGCTAATGCAGCTTCAAATTTTTCTTTTAATACTGGTAGCGGTGCATGTGTATTTGTATACGCTTGGAAGTAAGCCATGTATTTGCCATCCTTCCATTTTTGATGCATTTTGTCGCGTATTTCAGCAAATTGCACCTCGATAGGATCAACTTTGTTGCCAGCAAAATCACCTGAACCTGCAGCACTACAGAACGTACAACCGCCAAAGGCAACTGTACCATCACGATTTGGGCAGTCAAAGCCTGCGTCTAGTGCTACTTTAAATACTTTATGGCCAAATTGCTCACGTAAATAGCGATTCCATGTATAATACCTCTTCCCGTCTGATGGAAAAGGAAAGTTTGTTTCTGTCATTTATTTCACTCCTCTAACACTATATTTTATCACGTGCTGGTGTTTCCGTCATGAGGGAGAATTTAATAATATGTGGATGTACTATGAGAGAAGGCATGCGGAAAGTACATCGACCGTCGTAAACCACCGGGAGGCCCCGAAAAACTACACAAAAAATATTCTAAAGCATATGTAAAAAGAGTAAATTTATTTTTCTTGTGCTTTTGTATGTTTAAACATAAACTAACTATTTAGAGTAGCGAAATAATGGAGGACATTCTATGCCAAAAAGTGTTTGGTTTTTAATTATCGGAATGCTTGTGAATACGACGGGCAACTCTTTTTTATGGCCTTTAAACGCCATTTATATGCACGATTATTTAGGGAAGTCACTTGCGATGGCTGGCTTTGTGTTGATGTTGAATTCTGCTGCTGGTGTATTAGGGAATCTCTTAGGTGGTTACTTATTTGATAGAATAGGTGGCTATAAATCAACAATGTTTGGCATTCTTTTGACGATTGCCTCATTAATAGCTTTAACGATTTGGCACGGCTGGCCACATTATGTGTGGATTTTAACGATACTCGGCTTTAGTGGGGGTATTGTATTCCCAGGGATGTTTGCTTTAGCTGGAACTGCGTGGCCGGAGGGTGGACGAAAAGCTTTTAACGCAATTTATTTAGCTCAAAATTTAGGAGTAGCAATTGGTCCTGCACTTGCCGGTGTTGTTGCTGCTTACCAATTTGACTACGTCTTTAAGGTCAACTTAGCCATGTATATTTTGTTCTTTTTTATAGCATTTTTTACTTTTAAACGATTTGAAGAGGGAAGCATTGCACCGAAAAATGTCGTGAGTGAAAGTAAGCGAATAATCAATAAAGCACCGTTTTATGCATTATTAATTATAAGTTCTTCCTCTGTACTATGCTGGGTAGCTTATTCACAATGGAGTGCGACTATCTCTTCCTATACACAAGATCTAGGATTAGGATTGAAACAGTACAGTCTACTTTGGACTATTAATGGCTTACTTATCGTTTTAGGGCAACCGCTAATTGCGCCGCTAGTGAAACGCTGGGAAAATAAATTGAAGCGTCAATTAGTGTTTGGCGTTACACTGATCGCGATATCCTTTGGCATCATTGCGTTTGCAAGTGATTTTAAAATGTTTGGAGCAGCAATGGTTGTGCTAACTTTTGGTGAAATGTTTTATACACCTGTCTTACCTACAATCGCCAATCAACTTGCACCAAAAGGGCGTCAGGGCTTTTATCAAGGGATTATTAATAGTGCAGCAACAACAGGTCGTATGATTGGCCCATTATTTGGTGGTATTATGGTCGATCAGTTTGGCATGATTGCACTTGTATTAATACTAGTAATTATTGTATTGCTTGCGATAATTCCATGCCTTATCTATGATTATCCTTTACGAAAGAATAAAACAGTGACAGATTAATAGATAAATTTAACAATAATATTCTCAAAACGAGCAAAAACTGTGTGGGAAACACGTTTTTTGTTCGTTTTTTAGTGTTTGATATTGAAAGTTAGCATATTGTAGCGTACAATCAATCATACATATTCAAATATTTGAATATATGAAAATGAAGTTCCGTGGAGGGATTTATGTGGAAGAGAGCTTGCAGCAATTTAAGGCAGATTTTTTTAAAGCTTTAGCACATCCATTACGAATTAGAATATTGGAATTACTAGTAGATGGTAAGAAAAATGTCAATGAAATTCAAAGCTGCTTAGAAAAAGAGGGCTCAGCTGTTTCTCAGCAGTTAAGTGTATTACGAGGCAAAAATATTGTTTATGGAACGAAAGAGGGGAAAAAAGTTTACTATTCTTTAAGCGATCCAATGATTGGAGAGTTACTTGGCGTCGCAAAAGAAATTTTTAATAATCACTTAATAAATACAATTACTAGATTAGAAGAAATGACTATTAATGAAGATAATGAAGAGGATATGTAAACTGGGGTTTTACGAAACATTTACCTTGCTATTATTTTGAAGGGAAGATTTATAAATGAAGTCACTGTTTACAGGGCGATATGAAGGATATTCTGTTCATCATTTGAAGAAAGATTTAATCTCAGGGACAATTGTCGGGATTGTAGCAATACCACTGGCAATGTCCTTTGCCATTGCGTCAGGTGTTAAGCCTGAGTATGGAATATATACAGCTTTTATTGCTGGCATACTTATTTCGCTTTTTGGTGGTTCGAAGTTCCAAATAGGGGGACCTACAGGTGCATTTGTACCAATTTTATTAGGGATAGTCATTTCGTATGGCTATGAAAACTTATTAATCGCCGGATTAATGGCCGGGGTTATTTTGTGCTTAATGGGTATGTTTAAACTGGGCTCATTAATAAAATTTATTCCCCGACCCGTAACGATAGGTTTTACCGCAGGAATTGCAGTGATTATTTTTACAGGTCAAATTGCCAATTTCTTAGGTTTAACAAATATTAAAAGACATGAGTATTTTATTGACAATGTAAAAGAAATTGTTATGCATATTGGTACGACAAACTTTTATAGTGTTATAACGGCGATCATAAGCCTTATCATTATTTTAATAACACCGAAAGTTTTACCCAAAGTTCCAGGAGCGTTAGCGGGGATTGTTGTTTCTACACTAGTGGCAACATTCTTTTTTTCTGGACAAGTTGCCACAATAGCAACAGCCTATGGTCAAATTCCTAATACACTACCGAATTTCGCAGTTCCAGATATCACATGGGAGCGTATTCAGCTACTTATTGGACCAGCTTTTGTGATTGCGATGCTTGGTGGGATTGAATCACTTTTATCTGCTGTGGTAGCGGATGGAATGACAAATACAAAGCATAATAGTAACCGTGAACTTGTTGGTCAAGGGATTGCTAATATCGTCACTCCTTTCTTTGGAGGGATCCCTGCGACAGGGGCTATTGCTCGTACTGCGACAAATATTAAAACAGGTGCAGTATCACCCATATCAGGTGTTATTCACGGTGTATTTGTTTTAGTTACTTTATTATTACTTGCTCCTTTTGCTTCACATATTCCATTAGCTAGTATGGCTCCAGTTTTAATGGTTGTTGCTTGGAATATGAGTGAGCAAAAGCATTTTGCACATATTATTAAATTAAAATCAGGAGATTCTCTCGTTTTAATCATTACGTTTCTTCTTACTGTTTTTACAAGCTTAACATTAGCTGTAGAGGTGGGGCTTGTACTAGCGGTCGTATTATTTGCAAAGCGTATGAGCGAAAAGCTTGTAGTAACAAAGGTTTTACCGGATCATTCGAAAGAGAGTGGAAAGTTACAATCACATGTTGTTCATCAAAAACGAGACT
This sequence comes from Lysinibacillus sp. NPDC093692, assembly GCF_050280125.1. Taxonomy (NCBI): domain Bacteria; kingdom Bacillati; phylum Bacillota; class Bacilli; order Caryophanales; family Bacillaceae; genus Lysinibacillus; species Lysinibacillus sp. NPDC093692. Next base: position 232,100 of record NZ_JBNNUW010000005.1, on the reverse strand, counting down.
GTCCACAAATTAGTATTTATACAGTTGAGGGTCCTCTTTTCTTTGGAGCAGCTCAAACCTTTGAGCCGGCAATTGTAAATTCTATTCAGCACGAACAAAAAGTTTTAGTATTACGCATGGGTAAAGTACCTTTTATGGATTCAACAGGTGAGTCGTATTTTGGTAATGTCATTCGGAATTTTAAAGCACAGGGTGGTACCATTTTAGTTACAGGAGTACAAGACGAATTAAAAAAGGCACTAAAGTACAATGGCTTATATGATGAAATTGGTGAAGATAATTTCTATCCGCATACAGGAGAAGCGATTAATAAAGCTTTAAGCTATTTAGATACAAATAAATGTATTGGCTGTAAGCATTTCGCTTTCCGTGAATGTCAGGAGTTATCCCGCAATAAGGGGCGGTAAATAAAAAAAACTGCCCCTAACTGCCCGATTGGTGAAGACTAATAATCAGTGGGGAACAGAAAACCCCCACTGATTAAAGTTTCGCTTTATCCCGCAATAAGGGGCAGTAAAAATAGAAGAACTGCCCCTAATTGCCCAATTGGTGAAGACTAATAATCAGTGGGGAACAGAAAACCCCCACTGATTAAAGTTTCGCTTTATCCCGCAATAAGGGGCAGTAAAAGTAGAAGAACTGCCCCTAATTGCCCGATTGGTGAAGACTAATAATCAGTGGGGAACAGAAAACCCCCACTGATTAAAGTTTCACTTTATCCCGCAATAAGGGGCAGTAAATAAAAAAACTGCCCCTAACTGCCCGATTGGTGAAGACTAATAATCAGTGGGGAACAGAAACCCCCACTGATTAAAGTTTCACTTTATCCCGCAATAAGGGGCAGTAATTTATCTGTACCGAAAACAAAGTGACAAGTAAAAAACTCCCCCTTCAAAATTCAGCGAAAGCGAATAAATTAGGTGGGAGTTTAATTGTCTTAGAGGTTATGATAATCATCCCTACAACTTTATTCGTTTTTAATAGAATACGTTTTCAAATATATTTCAAAGGGTATGTATCATAGCAGGAATCTTCTTTGAATAATTATAGAAATATGCCTACGAATAGGCTCCGTAGAATGTGACAAAACTTATAGGGGAGGATTAAAGATGAAAAAAATTATGAATCAACCTGAATCACTTGTTATGGAAATGTGCAATGGGATAGTTCTGGCTCATCCGGAACTTGAGCTGTTAAAAAAATATAAAGTAATTAAGAAAAAAGCAATGAATGCAAATAAGGTAACTTTAATTAGCGGTGGCGGTAGTGGACATGAACCAGCACATGCAGGGTTAGTAGGAAAAGGAATGCTGGATGCTGCGGTATGTGGTGATGTGTTTGCCTCTCCTTCACAAATACAGGTATATCAAGCAATCAAAGCAACAGCCAGCCAAAAAGGTACACTGCTCATTATTAAAAATTACAGCGGAGATATAATGAATTTTAAAAATGGCGCTCACTTAGCCATGGAGGATGGCATTCAAGTAGAGTACGTCCGAGTAGAAGATGATATTGCAGTAGAAGATAGCCTTTATACAGTAGGGCGCCGCGGCGTAGCAGGAGTTGTGTTAGTACATAAAATTGCTGGTGCAGCCGCTGAAGAAGGTATGGATTTGATACAGGTCAAAGCTGTAGCGGAAAAAGCAGCGGCAAATGTTCGAACAATTGGTCTGGCGCTAACTTCCTGTACGGTTCCTGCTAGTGGATCACCTACTTTCAAATTGGGTGAAGACGAGATGGAATATGGTGTCGGTATTCATGGAGAGCCAGGAAGAAAAAGAGAAAAAATGATGGCTGCAGATGAATTAGCTTTACGTATGATAAATGACCTTTTAAAAGATTTAAGATTAGATAAAGATGCTGAAATTGCTGTTCTAGTAAATGGATTTGGCGGTACACCACTTCAAGAACTTTATCTGTTTAATAATGCGGTTTCTAGAGAGCTGAGTAAAAGAAATATACGAATCAATAGAACATTTGTCGGCAATTACATGACAAGTATTGATATGGCTGGAATCTCTCTTACAGTAATGAAACTAGATGATGAACTGAATACACTATTATCGAAAGAATGTAATACACCTGCATTTAAGGTAGATGGACCAGTTGGGCGTGTAGAATACGTAGATATTAATGATAACGTAGAAGAGAAACAAGTTTTCTTTGAGACGGAAACAGGGAAAGAACACGCTATCATCAAAAATGAGGTAATCACATTAAATAATATGATTTATCTTGTAGATAAAATGAGCGAGATTATTATTAAGAACGAAGTGCCTTTCTGCGAATTGGATACCCATGCAGGTGACGGCGATTTTGGAATGAGTGTCGCTAAAGGTTTTAAGGAATTAAAACGAGGATGGAGCTCGATTCTAAATCATGAACATTTAAGTATTGGGACTTTCCTTGATGGTTGTTCCATGATTATTATGGAACATTGCGGAGGAGCTTCTGGTCCAATTTGGGGCGGGGCTTTCCGAGCTGCTAGTAAAGCAGTGGAGGGAAAAATGGAATTAACTGTCGGAGAGTTTGCTGAAATGTTACAAGCTACGCTGAAAGGTATACAATCTGTCGGTGAGCGTTCTTTCGGAAGAGGGGCAGAGGTAGGCGATAAAACGCTTGTAGATGCGCTTGTACCTTGTGTAAATTCCTGGTTAGAAAGCGCTGCAACTGGTGCGGACTTTAAAACAGCTTTTGAGAAAGGGGCAGAGGCTGCTGTTAAAGGAGCGGAATATACAAAGGAAATCGTTGCTCGAATGGGTCGTGCCGGAACAGTTGGTGAAAGAAGTCTAGGTTATCCGGATGCCGGTGCTTATGCGCTAGGAGTTATCTTTACGGAACTTTCTCGTAGTTTAAAATAAAGCGAGCACTATGGATACAACTTATTTCGAATATTGTTACCTTCATAGGGATTTAATTTGTTCAAAAATGGTTAGTATGTAAACAAAGTCTTGTGCTTTTCAGTACTTTCCATTAGAATAAATGCAATACATGTAAGACAATGATGAGGAATAGTAAATTTGTGTTTCTTTTTAGAGAGCTAGCGGTTGGTGGAAGCTAGTAGGAAAGCAAATTGAACTCGCCTTCTGAGTCTGCCCGAGTGAAACAGCTCGTGCCGTTCCTTCCGCGTTAAGGAAGCTAAAGCCGAGTGTGATCACTAATGTGGGTGGTACCGCGGGAGATACGAATTCTCTCGTCCCTTTCTAATGAAGAGAGGGGCGAGTTTTTTTATTTTTTAAATATTTTGTCAATTCTTAAGTTGAAGAGCATGACACATTCAAAGGAGGAAGAATAATGAGTTTTAATCATCAACAAATCGAAAAAAAGTGGCAGCAATATTGGGCTGATAATAAAACGTTTAAAACTGAAAACGAAACAGAAAAACCAAAATTTTATGCGTTAGACATGTTCCCATACCCATCTGGTGCTGGTCTCCATGTAGGACATCCAGAGGGCTACACAGCGACAGACATCCTTTCACGCTTCAAGCGTATGCAAGGTTATAACGTCCTACATCCTATGGGCTGGGATGCATTCGGTTTACCTGCAGAGCAATATGCACTTGATACAGGAAATGACCCTGCAGAATTTACAGCGAAAAATATTGCAACATTTAAGCGTCAAATTCAAGAGTTGGGCTTTAGCTATGACTGGGATCGTGAAATTAACACAACAGATCCAGAATACTATAAATGGACACAATGGATCTTTATCCAACTTTATAAAAAAGGCTTAGCCTATGTAGATGAAGTAGCTGTAAACTGGTGTCCAGCACTTGGAACAGTACTTGCAAACGAAGAAGTTATTGATGGAAAGTCAGAGCGTGGTGGTCACCCTGTAGAACGTCGTCCAATGAAGCAATGGATGCTTAAAATTACTGCCTATGCTGACCGTTTAATCGATGACTTAGAGGAAGTTGATTGGCCAGAGTCTATTAAGGATATGCAACGTAACTGGATTGGTCGTTCGGAAGGTGCAGAAGTAACATTTAATATAGATGGAACAGATGAAAACTTCACAGTGTTTACAACTCGTCCTGATACATTATTTGGTGCTACATACTGTGTTATTGCACCTGAGCATAAATTAGTGGATCAAATTACAACTGCTGAACAACGACAAGCTGTTGAAGCTTATTTAGATAAAGTAAAATTGAAATCTGATTTAGAACGCACAGATTTAGCGAAAGAGAAAACAGGCGTATTCACAGGTGCCTATGCAATTAATCCGATTAACGGTAAAAAAATGCCGATTTGGGTTGCAGACTACGTATTAGTATCATACGGTACTGGTGCAATTATGGCAGTTCCAGCGCATGATGAGCGCGACTATGAATTCGCAACAGAATTTGGTTTAGAAATTATTCCTGTCCTTGAAGGTGGAGACATTAGCAAAGAAGCCTTCACAGGTGATGGTAAACATATTAACTCTGACTTCCTTGATGGCTTAAACAAAGAGGAAGGTATTGCTAAAGCAATTCAATGGCTTGAAGAAAAAAGCGTAGGAGAGAAGAAAATCTCTTACCGTCTTCGCGACTGGTTATTCTCTCGTCAACGTTACTGGGGTGAGCCAATTCCTATGATTCATTGGGAAGATGGTACAACGACGCCAGTACCGGAATCAGAATTACCATTAGTACTACCAAAAACAGATAATATTCGTCCTTCAGGTACGGGTGAATCTCCGTTAGCGAACATTTCTGAATGGGTAAATGTTGTTGATCCTGAAACAGGCAAAAAAGGTCGTCGCGAAACGAATACGATGCCACAGTGGGCTGGTTCTAGCTGGTACTTCATTCGTTATATTGACCCAACAAATAAAGAAGCAATTGCAGACCCTGAATTACTGAAACGTTGGTTACCAGCCGATATTTATATCGGTGGGGCAGAGCATGCGGTATTACACTTACTATACGCTCGCTTCTGGCATAAAGTATTATACGATTTAGGTGTTGTACACACGAAAGAGCCATTCCATAAATTATTTAACCAAGGAATGATTCTTGGTGAAGGTAATGAGAAAATGTCTAAATCAAAAGGTAACGTCGTTAACCCGGATGAAATCATTTCTTCACACGGTGCGGACACTTTACGTCTATATGAAATGTTCATGGGTCCACTTGAAGCATCTGTTGCATGGTCAACAAATGGCTTGGACGGGGCACGTCGTTTCTTAGATCGTATTTGGCGTCTATTTGTCAATGAAGAAGATGGTACAATCGCTGCGAAAGTTCAAGCTTCTGATGACAAAACATTAGAAAAATCATATCACCAAACTGTGAAAAAAGTGACAGAGGATTATGAAGGTATTCGCTTCAATACAGCTATTTCACAAATGATGGTATTCATCAATGATTGCTACAAAGCGGAAGTAATTCCAACAGCATACGCTGAAGGCTTTGTGAAAATACTAGCTCCAATGGTGCCACACGTTGCAGAAGAGTTATGGCAAATATTAGGTCATGATGAAACACTTTCATATAAGGAATGGCCAACATATGATGAGTCTAAACTTGTTGATGATGAAGTGGAAATCGCCGTACAAGTGCTAGGCAAAGTACGTGCAAAAATCATCGTAGCGAAAGATGCTTCAAAAGAAGAAATTGAAAAAGTAGCTCTTGCAGATGACAAAGTACAAGAGTATATGGCAGGCAAAAACTTAGTAAAAATAATTGTCATTCCAGGTAAGCTTGTTAATATCGTTGTGAAATAAAAATGTGAAAAGTGTCCAATATTTGGGCACTTTTTTCTTTTATACTGAAACCATCTAAGATTTCGATACGACTATAGTGTGAATAGGAGGTGTTTGTTTGGGTGAACATTTAGCAAATATTATGGAAGAGCATGGTGAGTACTGCCTTCGTGTAGCTTATCTATATGTTAAAGACTGGGCTATTGCAGAAGAAATCGTTCAAGATGTATTTTTTGCTTATTATCGGCAACAAGAGCGCTTTGAACAACGATCCTCGCTAAAAACATATTTAGTAAAAATAACAGTACATAAAAGTCATGACTATTTAAGAAGTTGGAAAAATAAGCGACATATTTTATTTGAAAAGCTGCACATTGGTGTTAGTAAACGATCGCCAGAAACAAATTTGATTGAAAAGGATGAACGAAGAATTGTGACAGCAGCTTTGTTTGAGCTTCCAATCAACTATCGAGAAGTAATTATTCTTTATTATTATCAAGAATTAAAGGTTCGAGAGATAGCGGAGGTTCTTGCATGTACCGAAAATACAGTGAAAACAAGATTGCGTAGAGCTAGACAAACTTTGCAGGAAAAACTGGACAAAAGCCATTGGGAGGTGCTAAAAGATGACATCTTTTAAGGATAAACTGGATAAAGAGCTTGGAGAAGCACCACGTTTCTCACAACAATTGCAGGAGCGTATTTTGCACAATGCATTTCAGCCAAAAAAACAACCTCGCAGATGGCAATATCCAATGATTTTCATAGGAGCAGTCGTGACGATCCTTTTCTTGATTGTAATTGGTCCATGGAAGCAAGGAGATTCATCTAAGCATGCTACGATTATTGAACTAACCCAACATGAGGTTAAACAGTTTACGAGTGCGTATAATTGGGAGGAAGAAACCTTTAAGGCCGGAAGAACTGGCTGGATTTTAGGACAACAGTCTTATAAAAATGATTCAGAAACAAAGCTCATTGCCAATACGCTTCAAAAGGCAGTTATTTCGAAGAAGGATGATGATTACTATGCATATCGTGATGTATGGGTAGAGTTTGACAATGAGCAGGTTGTGCAGCTAAAAATGTTCTTAAACGATGAGCAGTTAGCTTTTAGCGATCGACAAACAAATATCTTTTACAAGGTGGAAGATGCCGAAACTGCGTCAGCATTTATTACCCTAATGCGAAAAGATGATAAAGATTTTAGTTTCCGTGAGATGTTTATTTTTTTAATAATTGCTCTCTTTCTAGTATGGCTTACTGAAAAAGCTCTTCGAAAAATGTTTAGCATTCCGAAAGAGCCAAAATATATAAATACAGGTCATCAACGCACAACGTATATTGCTAAGTTTATTCAAGGGGCGTCTTTAATTTTATTTAATATATACGGTTTGTTTTTATATACGGCTACAATATGTGTATTTATAGCAGTATTCATGATGAGTTCTATTGTGATTGACTATTATTATGTGCGAGAGGAAAAAAGACATTATACATCGATTGGATCATCTATTATGTCACTAGCACTAATAATTGTATTTATCATTTACTTTTCATAAAAAGAAAGAGATGCTCAATTTATTCCAGAGCATCTCTTTTTGATATAGAAGTAAATTAATGGGGAACTTCATTTCGAAATATGCATTGAAGATCGTCTGAGATTGATTATCTCTAATAGAATGCATTTCTCCGTAAAAGCTAGTATTTACATAAACAAATCTAGAATTGAGTTTTATAAACATTAACAGTATTTGGTTTAAAAGTATGTTTTTACTTGTGTGCTATAGCAAATATTTCTGTTATAACTTATTGGTTTAGTTGTTTATTAGTTTGAAAAGTATAACTATCCATAGCTAAAAAGGATGTGTAAGATTCTTACTAAAAGAAAAAATATATATTTGAATAATAAAAATCAATAAGTAATGATTATTCGTTTTGAAGCATGCACAATGTGTATTGTATTTATTTAATTGAATATCCATTAAAAGTTAATTGAATCATTTAACATGATTTTCAGATTCTCTTTTGAGCGAACAGAATTTGTCTATTTTGGCTTTGTAATTCTCTTTTATCCACGTTATTTCTACTTAATGGATATTTGTTCATGACCCTTTATAGAAACACGAAGAAATAATAAGCGTTAGAAAAAGTGGAATATACATTAATTACATGTGAAAATATGAACAAATTTAATTATATTAAAATAGTTAATGTAAAGTTGGATAATAGAGTAGAAAAATAATAATAGCTAAAAAATGTTATGCTTTTTGTTTAAAAAACATCTATTTGCTTAGAGACTGTAGGGTTTTCATTATAAAATTATTGGGGTAAAAAATAAAATACTTTTTGCAGAAATAATATTTTTTTAAAAAACATCTTGCATTTGAATAATTCTAAGTGTTAAATTGTTTTACAGGACGTTCATAAAACTTTCACAGGTAGCAAAAGAGGGGAGAAAAGAGAAATTATGAATAAAAATAGATGGTTAATTGCATTATCTGCAATCGCTATTCACCTTTCAATCGGTGGAGCATATGCATACAGTGTATATAAGATACCGATTGTTACAGAAATGGGATGGAGTGAAACAAACGTAACGGTTGCCTTTACAATAATGATGGGGCTTGCTGGTTTTTCAGCAGCATTATTTGGTAACTTAGTAGAAAAAATGGGGCCACGTAAATCTGCGATGATAGCAGCTGTTCTATTTGGGGCAGGACAAGCTGGTGCAGGTGTAGCGATTTCAATGGATTCCGTAACATTGTACTGGTTAACATACGGTTTACTAAGTGGATTGGGTATGGGTATTGGTTACATTGCGCCTGTATCGACATTAGTAAAATGGTTCCCGGATCGCCGAGGATTAGCAACAGGTATGGCTGTACTTGGATTTGGTTCAGGAGCACTTATTACAGCGCCAGTCGCAGCTAACTTAATGGGGGCTGTGGGAATTTCTACAACGTACTTTATTTTAGGGGCAAGTTATTTCACGTTAATGATTTTAGGGGCTTCATATATAGCACCACCTAAACCTGGTTATATGCCAGCGAATATGAAGGCGGCTGCAGATAATGGTAAAGAAGTAGTGAAGAAAGATTTAGCTGTCATGACAGCACGCGAAGCTGTGAAAACTAAGCATTTCTGGATGCTATGGTCAATGCATTTAGTAAACGTTACAGCAGGTATTATGATGATTTCTGTTGCATCTCCAATGGCTCAAGAAATTGTAGGGTTATCAGTTGCAGGAGCTGCAGCAATGGTAGGTATAATGGGATTATTTAATGGTGGTGGTCGTTTAATATGGGCTGCTGTGTCTGACTATATTGGTCGTTCGAATGTCTTTGTAATTTTCTTTATCGCACAGCTAGTTACATTTATCGTCTTACCGCATACTACAAACGTTATTATTTTCCAAGCACTTATTTTCTTAGTTGTTAGTTGCTATGGTGGAGGTTTCTCTAATCTACCTGCATTTGCAAGTGATTTATTCGGTACGAAACAACTTGGGGTTATTCATGGTTATTTATTAACAACTTGGTCTTTAGGTGGTATTTTTGGTCCACTTTTAGTAAGCACTATTAAAAATGCTTATGGTAGCTATATTCCTGTATTCTATGTATTTACAGGGTTAATTGCAGCTTCATTAATTATTGCTTTAACATTACGTGCAGATGTACGTAAACGAACAGCATTAAAAGAAGCTTCTGAAAAGGTTGGAGACGTCTCCGCTACACAATAAAGTTTACTTTCAATTCGCACTTGAAAGTAATGGCCATATGAGTGTCATTTCGCACGTGACGCTTGTATGGTCTTTTTTTGTAGCTGTTGTTATATAACACTTGATTAATCTTTGTTTAATGTATAACAGTTGGTGTCTGCTGTCAATATCATTATGGGAAATAAAGTGAATTCGCTACTAAAAGAGAAATTTTGTAACGGAAAGCAAATGCGAGGTGTATGAAAATTTGCTAGTGGGTGGCCACAAACTAATGTTTTTAGGTCAACATCTTTGTTTTTAATTAATTTTGAAATTTTTGCGGTTTCATGAATAAAAGATTCAACGCATCATTCAATCGTTCGTTTTTACCCCTACGATAATTTGATTGAATCTTTCCGGAACTTAAAACGTATATAAAATAAATAAGGAGGCATTGAGATATGGGGAGATTTTCTTTAAATGAGTTTATTAATAAAACACAGCAGGATGATAGCGAAAATGAATATTTCGAGTTAGAAACTGAGCGTGTATTAGAGGTTAACCTAAATGGCGAGGTTTGGTCGAAAATGGGCGCAATGATTTCTTATGTAGGAGATATTAAGTTTGAGCGTGAGCGTGTGTTGGAGCATGGCTTAGGTAAAATGTTTAAAAAGGCATTAACCGGCGAAGGTACACAACTTATGAAAGCGATGGGTAAGGGGCGACTTTATTTAGCCGATCAAGGGAAAAAAGTAACGGTCTTCGATCTAAAGGGTGAAACAATTTGCGTAAACGGTAATGATTTACTCGCATTTGAGCCTAGTATTGATTGGGATATTCATTTAATGCGTAAAATGGCAGGAGTTATGTCAGGTGGGTTGTTTAATGTAACTTTAAAAGGAAGAGGGAAGGTTGCTATTACAACTCATTTCGAACCGTTAACCTTGTTAGTAAAGCCTGGTGAAACGGTTTATACTGATCCACATGCTACTGTAGCTTGGTCAGGTACTTTGTCCCCAGAGTTTAAAACAGATATTAGCTTCCGAACATTTATCGGTCGAGGCAGTGGTGAATCCATTCAAATGGCATTTTCAGGTGAAGGGTTTGTCATCATTCAACCATATGAAGAAGTATATATGTCAAAAGAAGGCTGAAAAAGCGTGTCCGTATTTTAAGGACACGCTTTTTTTAATGTGTTGATTTCCACCCCAGACTACTCACCGTAATCGAACAAAAGAGATATACAACAGTGATGTGATTGTACATCTGTTTGCTACTGCGGCCCCAGGAAAGCGCTCAGTCGGAACGGAAATCACCCCTACTCGCTTTGCCGAAGAGCTTCATTACCCAATAGTTTTTTGTGATAAAAACCACTAATAGAAGTCCGAAACAGAGTGTATTACTTTCCTGCATTCATCCCTGCGATACGTCCTGTAACGAGTGCAGACGTAATATTATAGCCACCTGTGTAGCCATGAATATCAAGGATTTCTCCACAGAAAAATAAACCATCTTTTTTCTTTGAAGCCATTGTCTTTGGCTCGATCTCTTTAACTGAGACGCCACCACCAGTGACAAATGCTTTTTCAAGAGATTGTGTCCCGCTAACTGTCATTGTGAAATTAACGAGTAATCTAGCTAAGTTGCGGACTTTCTCCTGTGATAATTCAGCGCCTGTCATTTGCACATCGATATTTGCACGCTCACATAAAAATAGTAGCCAGCGTTCAGGAGCAATACCCTTCCATACATTTTTTACAGCTTTTTTGGGATCTTCTTTAACGAGTCTGTTTAAATATTGCAGGCACGTTTCCTCATTATAATCAACAAGTGTTTGAATTCGCATTGTCACAGGCTCGTATCCTGTTTTCATTAATTCTTTCACGATAAATTGACTACAGCGTAAAACAGCAGGACCGCTTAACCCGAAATGAGTAAAAAGCATGTCCATTTGATGTGTTACGAGTGCTTTGCCCTTCTGATTTAAAACAGAGACAGCGACATCGCGTAACGCAAGTCCTTGTAGCTCACGAGCTTGAATGAAGTCTTCTTTTGATAGAACAGGAACCTCAGTAGGGAAAAGTGTAGTAATTTTATGGCCGGCACGCTCTGCCCATGGATAACCATCGCCTGTTGAGCCAGTTTGTGGAACAGCTTTCCCACCAACGGCAACGACTACTGCCTCACTACGAATTTCTGTGCCATCTGTAAGGCGTACCCCGAGTATTTTTTCTTCATCCATCAGAAGCTTATTAACGGGTGTGTTTAAGCGCACTTCAATATGTAGCCTCTGAAGCTGACGAATAAGTGAATCTACAACATCTTGCGCTCGGTTAGATACAGGAAACATACGTCCGTGATCCTCTTCTTTTAATGCCACACCAAGTCCTTCGAAAAATGCAATAATATCTTCGTTATTATAAACCGTGAATGGGCTGTAAAGAAAACGGCCATTTCCAGGTATGTGCTTGACTATTTCTTCAACGGGCAAACGATTAGTGACATTACAGCGACCACCGCCTGAAATGGCCAATTTTTTGCCGAGTTTTGTTCCTTTTTCTAGTAATAATACTTTCTTTTTACGTTCTCCAGCAGCGATAGCAGCCATTAAACCGGATGGGCCACCACCGATAACGATAACATCGTACATATATTTAAAAACTCACTTTCTTTTCAAATTAGGAATCTTTCCTATTATACATGAAGTCTATATAGAGAGGCTTCTTTCGCATTGAAAATACAACAAAAGTATTTTATAATTTCTTATCTTCTACTTTCACGCAGAGCTCGTCATCAAGTGTTGGGGGATGCCATTTGTTAAAACATATGCCATGCCATATTAGTTGATCTTCGTTACGACTGGGCGACTCCTTGGGGCTCATCGGACACCCCCAGGAAAGCGCCCAGCCGGAACGGAAATCAAACCCGCGTTTTAATGAGGAGCTTTCATGTGTGGATTTTGGATGGAAGATGTGAAATTGAAGTGTTTTTAAATGAGATAAAGTGCTCGTTGGTTGAACCAATAATCGGTGTGGAATAAATTCACTGATGAAAGTTTTACTTTATATGTATTGTCGGTATGAAATGAATGTCTTTTCATGCTATTATGGTAAAGGTTATGCACTAAATTATGAGGTGAAAAATAGAATGTGCGGATTTATAGGCTATATTAATGGAACAAATGTGATCGATCATCATCAAACGATCGAAAATATGATGAATACAATTATTCACCGTGGACCTGACAGCGGTGGGATTCACAGTGACGATAAAGTAACTTTAGGATTCCGTCGATTAAGTATTATCGACTTATCAGACGTGGCAAATCAGCCGTTATACAGTGCGGATGGTAACATCGTACTCGTATTTAATGGAGAGATTTTTAACTTCCAAGAGCTACGTGCTGATTTGATTGAAAAAGGTCATATCTTTAAAACACACTCTGACAGTGAAGTTATTATTTATGGTTATGTTGAATATGGTGTAGAATTTGTCAAAAAGCTACGCGGAATGTTCGCATTCTGTATTTGGGATAAAAAGAATGATTTACAATTCATCGCTCGTGATGGCTTTGGTATTAAGCCACTGTATTACACAGAAAACACAACAGATGGTACGTTTATTTTCGGTTCAGAAATTAAATCATTTTTACCACATCCATCATTTATTAAAGAGTTAAATAAAGATGCACTACGTCCTTATTTGACGTTCCAATATTCTTCAATGGACGAAACGTTCTTTAAAGGTGTGTACAAATTACAACCGGCACACTATATTCTTATTAAAAATGGACAAAAGAAAATTGTTCAGTATTGGGATAAAAAATTCCATGCGAAAGAAGCTCCAATCGAAAAGTATGTTGAAGACATTCGTACGACAGTTCGAGAATCTGTAGATGCGCATCAAATTAGTGATGTGAAGGTCGGTTCTTTCTTATCAGGTGGTATTGATTCAAGCTATATTACTTCATTATTACGCCCTGATAAATCCTTCTCTGTTGGTTTCTCTGACTACGAGGATATGTTCAATGAAACAAATTTAGCAAAAGAATTATCGGATACATTAGATATTCAAAATGAGCGTAAATATATTTCGGCAGATGAGTGTTTTGAAGCATTACCGAAAATTCAGTGGCATATGGACGAGCCACAATCGAACCCATCTTCTGTACCGCTATACTTCCTTTCTGAGTTAGCATCGAAGGATGTCACAGTAGTACTTTCAGGTGAAGGTGCGGATGAAATTTTTGGTGGCTATTCATGGTATCAAAACTCTGGCAAAATGCAAAAATATGAAAAAGTTCCATTTGGTATCCGTAAAGCGTTACGTGGCATAGCAGAGGCGTTACCTAAAAATCAATATACGCACTTCCTTGTTAAAGGTGGTCAAACAGTAGAAGAGCGCTTCATCGGGGAAGCGGTAGTATGGGATGAAGAAGATGCATTAAATGTCTTGAAACCAGACTATAAAAATGGTCCATCTGTAAAATCGATTACAAAACGTATTTACGATGAAGTTCCAGGCGATGATGATGTTACTAAAATGCAGTATCTTGATTTAAATCTTTGGATGCCAGGCGATATTTTATTAAAAGCAGATAAAATGAGTATGGCCCATTCAATTGAATTACGTGTACCATTTTTAGATAAAGAAGTGATGGAATTAGCGAAAAACATTCCTTCGAAATATCGAGTAAATGATATTGATACGAAATATGTTCTTCGTCAAGCTGCGCATCAGGAATTACCTGAAGAATGGGCAAAACGTCCAAAGCTTGGTTTCCCAGTGCCAATCCGTCACTGGTTACGTGAAGAAAAGTATTATAAACTGGTAAAAGAAATGTTTACAACTGACTTTGCCAATGAATTCTTTGATACAAAACAATTAGTAGGCTATCTAGATGAGCACTATGAAGGAAAAGCAAATCGTGGGCGTTATATTTGGACAGCCTATGTGTTCTTAGTATGGTATAAACAATTTTTCGTAGATATGTAATAGAGAGGTAGCTTTAATCGGTGGGGGTTTTCGTAATCTCCACCGATTATTTTGAAACTTCTACTTTCCTTTGGGAGGACATAACTGCTATTTTTTTTTGATTGCTAGAACTTTTTAATGTATTTATGCGTCTGTTTACCTAGTAAATATGTTAAGATTACAGATGGTTTACTTATTTAATTTTCTAGGGTTGTTGTTTTCTGAATTTTGTTAATGTAGCTTTGTAGTTTTTACAGCGATAGTAAGCTTTTATATAGCGGCGTTTACAAGTTTTGAAACAAGTGCTTTGGTCGCAGAAAGATCTGCTCAAGAAGTAGCTTAAACCTTGAGTGCGTTGGAATTTTGCCTAGGCATAATTGATTGGCAAATAGTTTATAAGTTTTTCTAAGTGTTAAGATAATGAAAATATTGACTTTAAAATGAATGGATGGTTACAATGTCCAATTTAATGAAAGGTACTGCGATATTAACGATGGGGATGTTTTTATCGAAGGTGCTCGGATTAATTTATATTTTTCCTTTTTATGCGATTGTGGGTGAGGAGAATGTAGCCCTCTATCAATATGCATATATTCCCTACTCGATTATGCTAGCAATAGCCATCTCGGGTGCGCCAATTGCTGTATCCAAGTTTGTTTCTAAATACAATGCAATGGGTGATTATCAATCAGGCCGCAAGCTTATGAAATCAGGCATACTTATTATGATGTGTACTGGGTTAGCGGCGTTTATTGTTCTCTTTTTATTAGCTACACCAATAGCGGGTCTTGTTATTAAAAGTGATGAACAGGCATTTTCGGTAGAACAAATTGCCTCAGTTATTCGCTGGGTTAGCTTTGCGTTAATTGTTGTGCCATTTATGAGCCTTTGGCGTGGATTTTTCCAAGGCTATGACAAAATGGAGCCTACAGCAGTTTCTCAGCTAGTAGAGCAAATTGTTCGTATTGTAGTGTTATTAGGTGGTTCATTCTTAGTTGTAGTAGTTTTTAATGGGAAACCAGAAACGGCTGTTTCCTTTGCGGTGTTTGCTGCCTTTATTGGAGCAATTGGCGGGTTGCTAGTACTCTATTATTATTGGAAAAAATATCAACCTGAATTTGATTTATTGCGCAGTCAAAGTGTTACATCTACACAGCTACCAATGTCCAACATATATAAAGAAGTAATTACGTATTCGATTCCGATGGTGTTTGTAGGTGTTGCTAACCCGTTATTCCAATTAGTGGATATGCTTACGTTTAATGGAGCTATGGCATCTATAGGCTTAGCGGAAGTAACGGATAAGTATTTATCAATGATTAACTTTACAACACATAAGGTTGTCATTATTCCAGTAATGCTAGCTACAGGTTTTTCAATGGCGCTAGTACCGACGATTACAAAATATTTTACGCAAGGTGAATATTTATCGTTACGAAATGCAATGGATAAGACATATCAAATATTAATTTTCATTACATTACCAGCAGTAGTTGGAATTTCGTTGTTATCGAATGAAATATATTTTATGCTCTATTCTGAAAGCGAGATGGGGGCTATGATTTTAGCCCATTATGCACCTGTTGCTATTTTATTTGCATTATTCCAAGTGACTGCAGCACTTTTACAGGGTATTGATTTCCAGAAGTGGATTGTCCTCAGCTTATTATCGGGGATTTTAGTCAAACTAGCGATTAATATTCCGTTAATTCGTTTGATGGAGGCAGATGGTGCACTTCTTGCCACAGCTATTGGCTATAGTGTTTCAATTATCATTAATATACTTGTGCTACGACAAACATTGAACTACAGATCGGAAATGGTTATTCGTCGTGTCATGCTCATTTCTCTTTTGACAGCGATAATGGCGGTAAGTGTATTCATCGTTCATACGCTTTTAGAGTTATTAATGGGACCAGTAAGTGGTAAATTCTCAGCATTAGTTTATTCTATTATTTGTGCTGGAGTAGGTATAGCAGTATATGGCTTCTTGTCTTTACGCCTAGGCTTAGCACAAAAGCTTCTCGGTGAACGATTGACAAGAATAACGAACAAACTGGGATTTAAATAGGAGGTACTAATGCGATTAGATAAATTACTTTCTAATATGGGTTACGGGTCACGCAAGGAAGTTAAATTGCTTTTAAAGCAGAAAGCAGTGACAGTAGATGGCGCATATGCGAAGGATGCAGCATTACATGTTGATCCTGAAAAGCAGGAGGTTTCTGTATTTGGGGAGCGTGTGAAATATACAGAATTTGTATATTTTATGATGAATAAGCCTCCTGGCGTTATTTCTGCAACGGAGGATTTAAGAGATGAAACCGTCATCGATTTGTTAGAACCTTTACATCAGCATTTCCAGCCTTTCCCTGTTGGTCGCCTTGATAAAGATACAGAGGGATTATTGCTAATAACAAATGATGGTTCTTTAGCACATAATTTATTGTCTCCTAAAAAACATGTGCCGAAGGTTTATTATGCAGAAATAGAAGGAATTGTGACTGAGGAAGATTGTGAGAAATTTGCTCAAGGTGTTGAGCTAGATGATGGTTATGTAACCAAACCAGGAGAGCTCATCATATTAAAATCTGCTCAACAATCTGAAATTGAGTTAACGATCCAAGAAGGTAAGTTTCATCAGGTGAAGCGTATGTTTGAGGCTGTTGGAAAACGTGTAACCTATTTAAAGCGTCTATCAATGGGCAACTTAAAGCTAGACGACAGTTTGAATTTAGGTGAATATAGAGAATTAACGGCTGAAGAGCTAGGTTGCTTACAAAATAGGGATTAGAGAATACCTCGATGCTAACGACGATTAGTATCGGGGTATTTTTTATATACATACTTATACCAGTAACTGTATAATTAATGTAATCTATGTGAAAAGCTATTTAGTCTATGGTACTAAAAATCACTAAAAGTTTCGAAAAAATGATGTTGAAAATAAGTAGAGGACACGTTAATGAGAAACCTAAGAATTAAATTATTAATATCTCTAATTGCCTTTGCATTAATACTTGTTGCTGTAATTTTTTATTTCAACAGGCAAATACTTACAGCTGATATTGAAAAACAAGAAGTTATGAATAGAACATTAATAGAAAATCATATTCTGACAGATATGCAAACGGTAGATAATGCACATTACTATTTTGATAAAACTCTCTCTGAGAAAATGGAAGCGTTACTACGAAAACTAATTACATATTATGAAGGAAACCCTCATATAGCAAAGTGGGATTTGGAGAAAATAAAAAACGAGCATGGAATGGATGTGTACATTCTCGATCAATCAAATACTGTAATTTATACAACTTTTGAAAAAGATAAAGGTTTTAATTTTTCTCAATGCTGCACACGTTTTTCTGCTTTACTAGACGAACGTCGAATAAGCGGGGAATACTTTGTTGATGGTATAGATGTTTCAACAACTACTGGGGGATATCGAAAATTTGGTTATTTAGCAACACCAGACAAGAAATATTTATTTGAGGTCGGTATAGACTTACTTAAAGATCCTGTATTCCAAACTTTTAACTTCGAAAAGACTGCTGACTATTTAATTGATAAATATGCTGATTTATTAGAAGTACAAACGATAACTGCGGGAGGGGTTTTCTTTTCTGATTCTAAATCTCGTAAAACTGTAAATGATCAATCGAAAAGATTTCAAGAGCATTATAAGCTAGCCAAAGAAACGATGAAGCCAACGGAATATCAAAAGAAGTTTGAAAATGGTTATATCGAAAAGCATCGTTTTTTACCGTATGAAGCAGAAGCAGAAAAGGTTCGGGGAGAATCCTCGAAAAGAGTTGTATATGTAAAATACGGTAATTTCACAGAAATTAGAGCGCTTACAAAAAATACAAAGCAGTTTCGAATCCTACTGTTTATTGCCTTAGTAACTTCTTTCATCATGCTATTAGTCATTAATAAACTTCTTTCCAAAACGATTCATCTCGCAACATATGATCCATTAACAAATGTTTATAATCGTGCTACCTATATTAGAAAAATGGATAATTTATTAAGAAAAAGGAAGACGAATAAACCAGGTTTATTGTTGTTAGATTTAGATAATTTTAAACAAGTAAATGATCGATTTGGACATGTTGAAGGTGACAAGATTCTGATTGAAACAGCCAGAACTTTAAAACAAGAAGTGGGGAAAAATGGCTTTGTCGTTAGATTTGGTGGAGATGAATTCGCAATTGTTTTATATGATACGGAAGATGAATATATGGAAAAATTAGCGCATTCTATTTTGGAGAAAATTCATCACTTGAAGTTTGCGGATAATATTTCTGTTGATAAATGGTCTGTGCTTTCAGTCAGTTTGGGCGGTGCCATTTGCAGTCATCCAGATGAGTCAGAAAGAAGCTTATTTGATCGTGCAGATAAAGCATTATATCAATCGAAAAATGCCGGTAAAGACCAATACACCATTTATGAAGAAGTTACAGTTGAGGAAGAAAGTTAAAGCCACTTTGAAATTTTGAATGTAATTGTAAAACCAATCATTAGCTCGCTCCAATCCTATTAGTAAGTTCAAGCAAGTATATCAAATGCTTGAGATTCGCTGATAGACATGGAGCGATTTTTTTGTCTGAATGTTAACTCCTTAACAACCCGATTGGTGAAGACTAATAATCAGTCGAGGAAAGAACTCGCTGATTTAATTTATCCCTGTTGTGGCTTATGTTTTGATTTGTAAAATATACAACTGCATAAAACAAGAACAGCAATAACCGCAAACATTGCATTCATGTAATGTGTTAAAAGCCACCCGCCAATAATTGGTCCAATAAAGCCGCCTAAATTTTTAAATTGAGCTGCTCCTAAATAGACTCCCTTTTGAGTATCAGGGGCAATTTCATCAATCATGATGCTCATAGTCGGAAAGGCAAAAATTTCACCAATCGTGAATATAACCATAGCGATCATATATAGTGGATAGTTATTCGAGAAGCCGAATAATAAAAGGCCAAATGCGAAGAACAGAATTCCTACTAATAGAGTAGCCGAAGATGAAAAACGTTCTGAAAGTATACTAATCGGTAATTGAAATAATAATACAACCGCTGCATTTAGTGAAATCAATACAGAATAGAGCTTGGCACCTTCTTCGATTTTAAGTTCAATGATTTGTGGCAGTGTTGAATCAAATTGAGAGTATCCAACATTTATTAAAATTGCCCCGAAAATAAAGCTTAGTAGTACACGATTCGTCAAAAGTATCGTGAAGGTTTGCAGTATTTTTGTAGGTGTTGGAGCTTTTGGTTGCTGCATTTCATAGTGATTTAAAACTAAAAATAAAAATACAGCATAAATAATATACATAATTCCTGTCAGCATAAATGGAATACTTGGGCTAGACAATTGAGAAATATAAACACCAATAACAGGACCGATGACAGCTGCTATGTTAATCGCTGTATAACGAAGCGAGAACAATCTTTTTCGTTTGTCTACAGGCGTAAAATCAATCATTAATGCTTGTGTTGAGGGTTCAAAGAAGGAGCGACATAAGCCATTTAAGGCATTCAATGCTACGAAGAACCAAACTGTATGAGCTGTAGCAAAGCCAAAGAACACAATGCTCCAAACAACAATAGTAAGTAAAATGATGCTTTTCCTGCCAAACCGGTCAGTTAGATAACCACCAAAGAATCCTCCTACAGTGGAGATTAACGGTGCAATACCAATCGTCAAACCTATTTGTAAAGGGGATGCTTCAATTTCATTATGTAAGTAGATGGCTAAAAAGGGCATTGCCATAAAACTTGCTATGCGTGTAAAAATAGTTCCACCTAAAATGATCCAAACTAGAGGATGAAACAGTTTAGAAAGCTTCATAAAAATCCTCCTTCCAAAATGTAGAATGTTTCGATTTTAACGGATTGTTAAGCGATTGTAAATAGTCAGAAAAAACATTTTAATATACCGCCAAGGAAGCAAATGTTGTAAAAATAAATGAATTCTTAGCGGATATAGGGCTTTGTATAAATAAGGTTCATCACCATAATGTGTGTTGATTTCCGACTAGGCGCTTTGTTGCTGACGCTACGCTTTCGCACAGTTAAAACATTTGTAGCTGCCGCTTTGCTTTCGCTACAGAAAACATTTGTTGTTGCTGCCGCTACGTTTTCGCACAGAGCATAGCTTCCTGAAGGCGTCCGATGAGCCGCTCAAGCCAACCGATGTCATCCTCAACTTTAATGATGAGCTAATGAATATTTATCGTTAGAGGGAAATTTCACTAAAAGTAATCGCGATTTTTTTGGAGTATTTACTTGGTAGCTTGATAAATTGTGGGGAATAAAAAAGTAGGAAACAAAAAAAGAATGACCACGACGAAAGGTCATTCTTTTCCAATACAAAATGTTTTACGTGTTACACGTAAAAACTAAGACGTCAATTTTACTTTTTTCTTCGTCGTTGTCCATTTGCCTCGACTTGGACTCATCACCAAATCGTTAAAGGCTAACACGTTCAAATCTCTTTGAACGGTGCGAGGAGTGATACTAAACTCTTCGACTAAATCCTGTGTAGACACGGTTCCTTTGTCTAAAATAAACATGTACACATCTTTAATACGATTAAGCATTCGATCAGTAGTTGGTTTCATAAATGAACCACTCCTTCATCTTAATTTTCTTGGCAAAGACTAGCGGACGACAATATGTGCGGAGTGCACTTAGGCTAATAAGTAGCTGCCTTAGACATCCCCTTTTCTAATTTTATATTCAGAAAAATAGTTCTGATAAGTTCATTATATAGAAAAACAAGTCAGTTTTCTAGTGAATGCAAGAGGAATTTACAAATCAGACATAAAATTTTCACTGTATTTTGTGGGAATACCTGAAAAACGTGCTATATGTGGTAGTGATTGAAGTAAGTTTTTGAAAACTTGCCAGAAAGATGATTGTAAATTATGTTGTAAAGAGTAGAATAATGTTATTACTTTAGAGGAGGTACATCATATGGATTGGTTACAAGCTGCAAAGGAAAGACAAGATGAATTGATACAAGATTTACAGGAGCTTGTGCAAATTAATAGTGTTCTCGACGAGAATACGATCACTACTGAAGTACCTTTTGGTGTTGGTCCATTAAAGGCTCTTGAATGGTTATTAACAAAGGGCGAAGCTGAAGGATTACTAACTAAAAATATTGATAATTATGCTGGTCATATACAGTTGGGCGAAGGTGAGGATTTATTAGGTATTTTATGTCATGTTGACGTGGTACCAGTTGGTGATGAAACAGATTGGACATATCCACCTTTTAGCGGCACTGTAGCAGATGGAAAGCTATTTGCTCGTGGTGCAATAGATGATAAAGGCCCAACAATTGCTGCATGGATGGCCATGAAACTTGTCAAGGATGCAGGTATTGAGCTTAATAAAAGAGTTCGTATGATAATCGGTACGGATGAAGAAACTGGCTTCCGCTGTGTCGACCACTATTTTAAACATGAGGAAATGCCGACGATTGGCTTTGCACCAGATGCGGATTTCCCGCTCATCAATGCTGAAAAAGGCATTGCAGAGCTAGTGTTCTCTCAAAATAGAACAGGCGATGCTTCGAAAGAACAGCTATTACTATTTAATGCTGGAAAGCGACCAAATATGGTACCAGATTTTGCAAAAGCAACAGTTCAATTTGTTTCCGAGCAATTCGAACAGAATTTTCACACATTTTTAAGCAAAAATCAGCTAGAAGGCTCTTTATTAATTGAGGGTTCTCACTATATAATAACTATCAAAGGTAAAGCAGCCCACGCAATGGAGCCGGAAAAAGGTGTCAATGCAGCTGTTTATCTTACAGCATTTTTACAACAAGAGTTGACGACAGAGGCAAGTAAGCAATTTGTCGACTTTACCGCAGATGTTTTTTATCAAGACCATTATGGCAACAAGCTTGATTTACAATTCGAGGATGAAATGTCTGGTAAAACTACATTAAATCCAGGAATTGTAACTTACGATGTAGCTAAAGGTGGTAGCTTGGTCATTAGCATGCGCTATTCTGTCACATATCCGTTTGATGAAAAAATCACGGAAGCACAACGTTTAGCTGTGGCAAAAGGATTTTCATTGGATATTCAAGATGACTCTAAACCTCATTATGTAAGCGAGGATGATGCATTTATCCAAACTTTAGCAAATATCTATAGACGTCAAACAGGAGATTATGAAACGCCTTTACTGTCTACTGGTGGTGGGACGTATGCGCGTGTCATGAAAAAAGGGGTAGCATTTGGCATGTTATTCCCAGGTGAACCTGACGTAGCGCATCGTGCGGATGAGTTTGTCGTCATTGAAAATCTTATAAAAGCAACAGCTATTTATGCTGAAGCAATTGTTGAACTTGCAGGAAATAAATAAATTAGATATGAAAAGGATGAACGAAACATGGCATATTCATTATGGAATGATCAAATCGTTGAAGAAGGATCTATTACAGTATCTCCAGAAGACAGAGGTTACCAATTTGGTGACGGCATTTATGAAGTAATAAAAGTATATAACGGAAATATGTTCACAGCACAAGAACACATTGATCGTTTCTATGCGAGTGCCGAGAAAATTCGTCTTGTCATTCCTTATACTAAAGACGTATTACACAAATTATTACATGAACTTATTGAAAAAAATAATTTAGAAACAGGCCATGTTTACTTCCAAATCACACGTGGTACAACTTCTCGCAATCATATTTTCCCAGATGCAAGTGTTCCAGCTGTATTAACAGGGAATGTTAAAACAGGAGAGCGTTCATATGAAAACTTTGAAAAAGGTGTTAAAGCTACCTTTGTAGAGGATATTCGCTGGTTACGTTGTGATATTAAATCATTAAACTTATTAGGTGCTGTAATGGCAAAACAGGAAGCATCTGAAAAAGGTTGCTATGAAGCTATTTTACATCGCGGTGACATCGTAACAGAATGTTCATCAGCAAATGTTTACGGCATTAAAGACGGTAAGCTATATACACACCCTGCAAATAACTTCATTTTAAACGGTATTACACGCCAAGTTATTTTAAAATGTGCTGAGGAAATTAATTTACCTGTTATTGAAGAACCAATGACAAAGGCTGATTTATTAACAATGAGTGAGATTATTGTGTCATCTGTATCTTCTGAAGTAACACCTGTTATCGATGTTGATGGTAACAAAATTGGTGCTGGAGTTCCAGGTGAATGGACTCGTAAATTACAACAAGCATTCGAGGCGAAATTACCACTTTCTATTTAATGGATAAGTGAATCTTGTAAGAGAGCTACCCTAAACTTTAGGTAGCTCTCTTTTTCTATAGAACAAATTATGGATGTTTTCTCCTGGAACGTCATGTAAAATAAAAACGATGACTACAGTTGTAGAATGATTGCCATCGGGATTTAATTTCAATGAGCAAATGTCGATGTAATGTATGCAATTGTCTATTTCTCTTCATTTAGCAATGTTTGCGACAACGCAATTACGTCAAGGCGAAATTGTTATTGCAATTGATTTGCTTTCTAAGCAAGAGTGGAGAAATTAGCAAATTAGATATAGGGCGAGTAGGATTGGAGTGACCAAAACACATGGCACAATTGGTGAAATTACAAGATTATATTTCACGCTATCAAATTGATTTAGCAAGATATCCAACACAATTTGTACGCTTAAAGCAAAGTCAGTGGGAGCGTGTTAAGCGACAGTGGGAGTTAGGAGAAGAAATTAGCGAGTGGCAACATAACGACGGCGATTCAGAAAATGATTCTTTTGAGGAAAAAGAAAGATTCTCTTTATTCAAAAAAATTTTTGCTGGTCGTCAGAGGGAAGAAATTGAGGATATTGAAGAGGTCGAAATAACGAATGAACTAGTGAGTGATGAAGATAGCATACCAGAAGAAGAAACGACTTTAACATTTGAACCAAAAATTGTTTACGCACCACAATCTATTCATGAATTAAAACGAATGTTTATCGATCAATTTTTCCATTTCCAAATGAAATGGGCAAGTTCAACACTACGTGAAAAGTCGTATGTGGATCCTCGTTTTATGCGTGATCCCTTGTTGCGAAATTTGTTACAAAAATTACCTGATAACTATTTGCTTTTTTATTATCCTATTTTACAAATTAGAAAAGCACCTATAGAGCTTGATGTCGTGCTAATGTCACCGACAGAATGTATTTGTATAACAGTACTAGAAGCTGAAAATCAAGCAGTTTATGTAGGAGGCAGTGAGCGATTCTGGATAAAGAAAGTAGGGACGAAGGATTCAAAAGTACTTAATCCAATGATAAGTTTAAATCGTATGGAGTCCGTATTAACTCAATTATTTAAGCAGGATAATATCAATATGCCGATTCGCAAGGTTATTTTATCACAGAATGGCTATTTCGATTATCCAGGCTCGCCTTACGGAATTCAATTTGTTGATCGTCGAAATTATGGAGAATGGATGGAGCATTTAAGGAAAGTTTCCTCTCCTATGAAGCATATGCAAATTCGTGCTTCTCAAACGATTTTAAGCAATGTACAAACAACTTCCTTTAATCGAGATATTTGGCAGCAATCTTCTCAACCAGCTGGGGATTAGTTAATGCAAGTATTATTTATTGTGAATGAAGCAGCAGGGCACGGGAAAGGTAAAAAAGTTTGGCATCGTCTTCAACAGCATTTAACAATTAACTATGACGTCGCCTTTACAGAATATGAGGGACATGGGCAGGAGCTTGCAAAAAATTGGGCGCAAGATGCTCAAACAAAAAAATTAATTGTTATTGTTGGCGGTGACGGCACAATACATGAGGTTATTAGTGGCGTTGTACATAATAAATTAATAGTTATTGGTGTAGTTCGTGCTGGTTCTGGTAATGATTTTGCACGATACTTTTCTACATTTCAAGATGCCTATCAAATTGAAAGCTATATACAAAATGAAATGGTTCACCTCCCAATGGATGTTGGTGCCATTCAGCTTGGAGATCATCAGCACGAGATATTTGTCAATAATGCGGGTGTGGGCTTTGACGCATTTGTCACTAAACGTATTAATACATCCCGTTTGAAGCTTTACCTCAATAAAATAGGGCTCGGTAAGCTATCCTATGCTGTGGCTGTTGTAAGGGGACTTTTTAGTTTTAGACGCTTTGATGTAAAGATACAAGCGGACAATCAAGAATGGCACTTTCAACAGGCATGGTTTGTTACGATGTGCAATCAACCTTATTTCGGAGGAGGAATGAAAATTTCACCTACTTCTAAACCTGATGATGGTCATTTCGAAATAACAATCGTTCACGGTATTTCCCGACTTAAATTGTTACTAGTATTTGTCACAGTGTTTTTTGAAAAACATACAAAATTTAAAGAGATTACTTTTTTGCAAGGCCATCAATTTAATATTTTCGTGCACGGAAATGATGTTGATTGTCATACTGATGGTAACTATATTGGAGAAATAAGAGAGGGAACGAGGATTCATAGTACAGTGCAACGCGATGCTTGGCAGGTACTATCGGAGAAACATTGATATAATCGGTCTCTAACTAAAAGTTGGGGATGACAATTGTTAAACTATGCTATGCATAAAAGTTGATCTTCGTTACGACTGGGCGACTCCTTGGGGATCAGCGATATAGAGGAACGAAGGCTAAAAGCATCACGTCCTGTGATAACGCCTTCGTGACCAACAACAAAGCGCCCAGTCGGAACGGAAATCAACCCCACGTTATAGTGATGAGACTGAAAAATACCATTTCGCAATAATTTCATGCGAATTTTATAGTAATACGTTATACTATAAAAAATTAATAATTTCATGAAAAAGAAATGAGGAAGAAAATTGAGATTAAGAAATAAGCCTTGGGCGGAGGAAATGATTACGGATCATCCAGAGGTGATTGTTCCAAATCCTGAAGACTTTAAAGGAAATTGGCAGGCTGTTTTCGGAAATGACAATCCACTACATATTGAAGTAGGTACTGGGAAAGGGCAATTTGTCACAGGTATGGCCTTACAAAATCCAGATATAAATTATATTGGCATTGAGCTTTATGATAGTGTAATTGTTTGTGCATTGGAAAAAATTTTAGAGGCTAAATCTCCAGCGAATTTACGACTATTAAAAGTAAATGGCGCAGATTTAAATAAATATTTTGAAAAAAATGATGTGGATCGTGTGTATCTGAATTTCTCAGATCCTTGGCCAAAAACGCGCCATGCTAAGCGACGTTTAACGCACGAGGGTTTTTTGAAATTATATGAGTCGATTTTGGTGGATAATGGGGAAATCCATTTTAAAACGGACAACCGTGGTTTGTTTGAGTATTCATTAATGAGTATATCTGAATATGGTATGTTACTAAAGTATGTATCACTCGACCTACATGCGAATATGCCCGAGGGTAATGTTATGACTGAATATGAGGAGAAATTCTCTGCTAAAGGACAACCAATTTATCGTCTAGAATCGCAATTCTTAACTAACTAGGGGGAGAATGGATGGATCAGTTAAAGTTTCACAATATGTCATTATCATGGCTAAACGGGGGTGTCACTTGCCTTGATGGCGGTGCTATGTTTGGAGTTGTGCCAAAGCCACTTTGGGCACGCAAATATCCAGTCAACGAAAAAAATCAAATCGAGTTACCAACTGAGCCAATATTAATTCAATATGAAGGCAAAAATTATATTGTTGATACAGGCGTTGGTTTTAACAAATTAAATGAAAAGCAGCTACGTAACTTTGGGGTAACTGAGGAGTCAACATTAGCGGCTAGCTTACAGGAGCTAAGATTAACAACTGCTGATATTGATGTAGTATTAATGACGCATTTACATTTTGACCATGCTGGAGGTTTAACGCAATGGGAAGATGATGTACTTGTGCCAACATTCCCGAATGCAAAAATTTTTGTAACGAAAATTGAGTGGGATGAAATGCGTGAGCCAAATATCCGCTCGAAAAATACGTATTGGAAAGAAAACTGGGAGCCAGTCCAGCACTTAATCGAAACGTATGAAGGTACGTTAGAGGTAGCTCCGGGTATTGAAATGATTCATACGGGTGGACATAGTGATGGACATGCCATTATAAAATTGACTCAAAATGGCGAAGTATTATTGCATATGGCAGATATTATGCCAACACATGCACATCAAAATCCATTATGGGTTTTAGCGTATGATGATTATCCAATGGCGAGTGTCTTTGCGAAGGAACGTATAATGAAAGAAGCGTTGGCGAATGGCTACGGCTTTATCTTCTACCATGACGCGTATTACCGCATGATTAAATGGGATGAAACAGGTAAAGAAGTTGTAGATAAATTAGAACGTAGCAGACAAGCTGTTATTACATTCTAAATAAAAAACGTGTGAACCTTTTGTGTTCGCACGTTTTTTATTGCGTTGAAAGTATCAATAAAATTAAGGAATTAAATAAAGTATTGCTCATTTGCAAAATTAGGTTTGATTTCCGTTCCGACTGGGCGCTTTGTAGCTGCCGCTTCGCTTTCGCTACAGAAAACATTTGTTGTTGCTGTCGCTACGCTTTCGCACAGAGCAAAGCTTCCTGGGGGCGTCCGATGAGCCGCTTCACTCGCGTTCCTCTATATCGCTAATCCCTAAGGAGTCGCCCAGTCGTAACGAAGATCAAACGCTTCACATAGTATGTCTCTCTGTTATGCCACTCTAATTTATAGTGATAAAACTGAACTTCAGCATTTGTTTTATATGCAAACGTATGCCATGCATATAAATTATTGAAGTTAAACTGTCGGAACGGAAATCAACTTTACGTTATGGTGATGAGCCTAATTGTCTATACTCCATCTTTTTGACACTTTTTTCGTGAACATTTTGGAAAATATGATACACTAAAAACTATACTAAAACACAAAAGAGAGTTGAAAATACATGGCAACGGAGCAACCATTTTTACCAGTATTACTAGGATCAGATATGAATGCATATGGTATGGCACGTGCATTTTATGAGGCATATGGAATTAAACCACTTGTATTAGGACGTTCACATTTAACGGCAACGCAAGACAGCCATATCATAAATTTCCAAGAAATTGATCGCTTAAATGAACAGGATGTATTTGCACCTGCACTTGCAAAGGTCGCAAAAAAATATTCTGATAAAAAACTATTGTTGTTAGCATGTGGAGATGATTATGCAAAGCTTATTATCAAAAATAAGCCAGCATTGCAGGAGCATTTTACAGTACCATATATTGACGAATCATTAATGGATGAAATTTTATTAAAAGAAAATTTCTATAAAATGTGTGATAAGTACGATTTTAAGTATCCAGGTACGACGACTGTGACAGCTGACAATTACGAAAACTTTACACCACCTTTTGAATATCCAATTATTTTAAAGGCATCGAACTCGGTGGATTACTGGGCATGTTCATTCCCAGGTAAGAAAAAAGTGTTTGTTGCACATGATGAAGCTGAAAAAACAGCTATCTTAAAAGCAATCTATAGCTCAACTTATCAGGATACAATGATTATTCAAGAATTCATCCCAGGTGACGATTCTTATATGCGTGTATTAAATGCATATGTAGGGAAAGACGGCAAAGTGAAGCTAATGTGTCTAGGAAATCCAATCTTAGAAGAGCATTCACCTGAAGGAATTGGTAGTTATGCAGCAATCGTTACAACATACGATAAAGAATTAATGGATCAAGTACGATTCTTCTTAGAGGATATCGGTTATACTGGCTTTGCTAACTTCGATATGAAATACGATATGCGCGACAAACAGTATAAGCTGTTTGAAATCAATTTGCGTAATGGTCGCTCAAGCTACTATGTTACAGCAAGTGGTCATAATTTAATGAAATATGTAGCTGATGACCATATGTTAAATATTGAGCAGGAAGTAACTTATGTTCAGGATAAGCATTTATGGATGATTATTCCTAAAGGTGTATTATTTAAATATGCATCTAATGAAAAGCTTAAACTAGAAGCTAAAAAATTAATTCGTGAAGGGAAATATACAAACTCCCTTTACTATAATCAAGATATGAATGCGAAACGTTGGGTGAAGCTAACGTTAAATAATTTAAATTATTACCGAAAGTATAAAAAGTACTTTAACAATAAAGGTTTGACTGAATAAAACAAAGAAGCCATCTCAATTAAATGAGATGGCTTTTTCGTAGAGTCGGAAAACTAAATTCCTTAATAAATGAGGGGGATTTCCGTTCCAGGCTACTCGCTTTGTTGTTGTTGTCGCTACGCTTTCGCACAGAGCAAAGCTTCCTGTGGGCGAGTGTCGAGCCGCTTCCTCCGCTAAAGGAACGAAGGCTAAATGCGTCATGTCCTGTGACAAGGCCTTCGTGACCAACATCGTGCTACTGCCGCTACGTTAGCACTACGCTTTCGCGCAAAAAACTTCGAGACCTTGCAGCGAAGCGAAGCGGCTCATCGGACGCCCCAAGGAAAGCGCTCAGCCAGAACGAAAATCAACCCCTCGTATTGCAGAAGGGCCACACTTTAATATGACCTTAATTTGATTGATATAATAGTTTTTCAACAACATGAAAGAAGCCCTCTCAAAAACTGAGATGGCTTCTTTTTAGGATTCTATAATATTTGTTCGAGTAATACTGTGTAAGATTATACTTCTTGTAGCTCTACTACAACACCTGAGCGAGCGTCAGCAGCAAATTCAAATGTTTGCATTTCACCCTCGTGTAAACGAGAGATACCTCCACGGTATACAGGAATTGTCATAATGCCGTTTGAGAAATTGTCTGTTTTCATAAAAATCCAAGAACCGTCAATCGG
The DNA here is from genome assembly GCF_050280125.1 of Lysinibacillus sp. NPDC093692. Taxonomy (NCBI): domain Bacteria; kingdom Bacillati; phylum Bacillota; class Bacilli; order Caryophanales; family Bacillaceae; genus Lysinibacillus; species Lysinibacillus sp. NPDC093692. The sequence continues at coordinate 201,914 of NZ_JBNNUW010000005.1, read as the reverse complement.
TGAATCTTTTTTAAATTCCTTTTTTATGTTTTCGAGTACTTGTCCTGCAGGTACATACGGAGAAACCTTTTCACTTGCTTCTTTAACAATGACTGCGGCAGCAAGGCCAGTAGCAACACCAATTAAAAAATCACGTAATTTCATGCTCTTTTCCTCCTTTTTCTATAGGTTCATTTTAACATAGCATACAGAGTGAATGCACGTTCACACGTTAGCACTTTTTTATGAAATGTATCATATTTGGAATTTGACATTCAATTTCACCTTGGCATAATTGTTGCTGTCGCTTCGCTTTCGCACAGAAAATAATTGTTGCTGTCGCTACAAATAAATACTTCAGCGAATTTGGGATACACTATGAAGAAAAACTACATGCGCACTTTTTCGCTACTCATTGGAAAATGGGAGTCTTCCGTTGAATATAGATACATATGTTACAATGGACAAGGAAGAATATTCTACTTCGTGGGGAGAGAGTCAACATGAATGAAGAAACATTACAATTATTTAAAACATTAACAGAATTACCAGGTGCGCCGGGTAATGAACATGCGGTACGTGCATTCATGCGTTCTGAGTTGGAAAAGTACTCGGATGAGATCGTTCAAGATAATTTAGGGGGTATTTTCGGTGTAAAGCATAGTGAAATTGCTGACGCACCAAAAGTGTTGGTTGCTGGTCATATGGATGAAGTGGCATTCATGGTTACTTCTATTACCGATAACGGGATGATCCGCTTTCAAACATTAGGTGGTTGGTGGAACCAGGTAATGCTAGCGCAACGCGTTGAGGTATTTACTAAAAATGGCGCGATTCCAGGTGTGATTTCATCAATACCACCACATTTATTAACAGATACTGAACGTTCTAAACCGATGGATATTAAAAATATGCTTATAGATGTTGGTGCAGACAATAAAGAAGATGCTATTGCACTTGGCGTTCGTCCAGGTCAATCAATTATCCCTGTCTGCCCATTTACACCGATGGCTAATCCGAAAAAAATTATGGCCAAAGCTTGGGATAACCGCTATGGCTGTGGACTGGCAATTGAATTGATGAAAGAAGTTAAGGATGAAAAGCTAGCTTCACATTTATATTCAGGTGCGAATGTTATGGAAGAAGTTGGTTTGCGCGGTGCGCAAGTGTCTGCAAATATGATTAAACCAGATTTGTTTTTTGCTCTAGATGCTTCACCTGCAAATGATATGTCAGGTGAAAAAAATCAATTTGGTCAGCTTGGAAAAGGGACATTATTACGTATTCTTGACCGTACGATGGTTACTCATAAAGGCATGCGTGAGTTCATCTTAGATACTGCTGAAACGAATCATATTCCTTATCAATATTTTGTATCACAAGGGGGTACGGATGCAGGACGTGTGCACACAGCGAATGACGGTGTTCCTAGTGCAGTAATTGGAATTTGCTCACGCTATATTCATACGTCTGCGTCGATTATTCATATTGATGACTATGCAGCTGCCAAAGCTTTAATTGTAGAACTAGTGAAAAATGCAGATCGTTCGACATTAGCAACGATTCGCGCTAATGTGTAAAATAAGACATCCGTTGAAATAAGTTAAAAGATGCCTTTAGGGGCATCTTTTTCTATGCAAAGAAAGAGGGATTAGAAAATGAACATAGCTATTGGTACAACAAACAAAGCAAAAACAGAGGCTGTTGAAGTTATAGCTAGAAAGTATTTTGATAAACCAATTTTCACCTGCGTTAAGGCTGCATCACAAGTGTCTGATCAACCGATGACTCATGAAGAAACACGCATAGGCGCAATAAACCGTTCGAAAAACGCAATTGATGAGACGGGTGCCCAACTATCGTTTGGATTAGAGGGTGGAGTGACTGAAATTGATGGTGTGATGTATGTTTGCAACTGGGGAGCTCTTACAGTATCAAATGGCACAACTTATACAGCTTCGGGTGCACAAATTATATTACCAGAAGAAATTGCCCAGGAAATAAGAGCAGGGAAGGAACTTGGACCTGTAATGGAGCAATATACACAACGTAGGGATATCCGGCAAGGTGCGGGAGCTGTAGGTATTTTTACACAAGGATTAGTAAGTCGTCAGATGATGTTCGAACATATAGTTTCACTTCTTGTTGGTCAATATTTATTCTCATTAGCGCATGAGTAGTGTTTGTTAATTAGTAAAAATGGAATAGTGAAGTTGCATAATTGATAAAGCTTTTTTAAAATAGAAAAAGGTTAGCAATGAAAGGAAGAAGAACATGTCTTTTACATCGGTGAGAGTTGTTGGCTTACTACTTTTACTTTTGGGGCTTACTGGTTGTAATCAATCGGTTGATGAACAAATTCAAGATGGACTTCAAAATACGAAGACCGTTTTTGCAGAACAACCAGAGGAGCAAACAGATCGTATTGGGGATGTAGAATTATACTTACCTTCAAACTTTAAAGTTGACGACAGTTCAGATGCATATAATATATTAGTAACGAAAGGAAAAGAGAGTTATATTCTTTTCATTAATGATCGTGAAGATGCAGATAGTAAACTATATTACAATCTATTAAAAGCTGATAGTTCAAAAAACATAATCGAAGAAAATACTTATGAAAAGAATGGTATTTTCGGCTTTGCTGCTGTTTTAAAAACTGATAATGAGAACGAATTTGAGCTTATTGTTAGTAATGGTGGTGTAAAAATGACGACCATTTCTCACGCGAAACATATTAAAGATAATCTACACGAGATGACGAAAATCGTTCATTCGGTTAAGATTAAATAATTGGATAGTTTTGAACAGAGCGGTTCACAAACATGTGAGCCGTTTTCTCTTCATTTGGTATATTTTAAGCTACAATAATAAAGGAACTCAGTTTATAAACGTCACATCCAGTGACATTATCTGCGCAACAGTGCTGAACCTAAATTGATTTTGAAGAAAGGATGTGAGCTAGGTGAAACAAATTAAATCAGAACAACTTGTGTCCCTATTAAAACAACAATTGAATGAGGAAAAGTTTGATTTTGAATTTGACAAAAAGCACGATAAATTACGTCTAAACCATAAAAAAATCGGTAAAGGGATGGAGCTTTCCCTGCCAGGCATTTTAGCCAAATATAATGACAAGCAAGAGGCTGCAATCGATGAAGTCGTTTATACAATCGAGCAAACCTTTAATGCGATGGAGCAAGAGATGGAACAAGGATTCCAAACGACTACAAAAATTTATCCAGTTATTCGTGCGACATCCTACCCTCAAGCTTCAAAGGAGGGGCATGCATTCATCAAAACTGAACATACAGCTGAAACACGTATTTTTTATGCACTTGATTTAGGAAAAACTTATCGTTTTATTGATGAATCCATGTTAGAGGTACTACAATTAACAGTAGAGCAAATTCGTGAAATGGCACGATTCTCTGTAAAGCAACTACCAACAGTTTATAAGAAAGATGAAGTTGCAGGGAATGTTTTTTATTTTGTTAATGCTAATGATGGCTATGATGCAAGTCGCATTTTAAATGAAAGCTTTTTGAATGAAATGCAGACTAAAATTGAGGGTGACATGACGCTATCTGTGCCACATCAGGATGTATTAATAGTAGGTGATATTCGTAATGAAACAGGGTATGATGTATTAGCACAGATGACAATGCATTTCTTTGCTGTCGGTACTGTACCGATTACGTCATTATCTTTTATTTATGAAGATGGGGAACTTGAACCAATCTTTATATTAGCAAAAAACAGAATTAAAAAGGAGCAAGAAAAACAATGAATGTATTTTACAACAAAGAGCATGTAGGCGATGTATTGCTAGTACAATTAGCGACAGAATCAATCGTTAAAACAGTGGTAGAGCGTGCGGGTGATATCGCTATTTTAAAGGAAGCACAAACAGGAGAAATTAAAGCATTTAATTTATTTAATGCTAGTAACTATATACAAACTGAAGCACAAGGTTTAGTTGAAGTTACTCCAGAATTAGCTGCACAGCTAGAGGCAGCTATCACAAAAAACGGAGCTGAACTCAGCTTAGATGTAGATTTTTCTCCAAAATTTGTTGTGGGCTATGTAGAAACAAAGGACAAGCATCCGAATGCTGATAAACTAAGCATTTGTGCTGTAAACGTAGGTGACGAAACATTACAAATCGTATGTGGCGCACCAAATGTAGAGGCGGGCCAAAAGGTTGTCGTAGCGAAAATCGGTGCAGTTATGCCTTCTGGAATGCTTATAAAAGAAGGTAATTTACGAGGTGTTGAATCATACGGTATGCTATGTTCAGCACGCGAATTAGCAATACCAAATGCACCTTCTGAAAAAGGGATTTTAGTATTGCCAGAAGATGCGATAACTGGTAGTGCGTTCGAAGCGCCAACTAAATAAAGTCTTGGGAAACACGGTTTAGCTTTGCGAAAGTAAGCGATAACCCAATTTACACCAATATCAAATTGATTATATGTACTTAAAATCGTTATGCTACTAATATGCTAGTAACATAACGATTTTTTTGTCTAGAATGAGCCTCTAAATACAAGTTTCTATTACATTTTTATGGTATGCTTTTTGTTATAGACATTTAACTTCTTTCAGCAAAATGTTTTCTGTAGCGACAGGTACAGAAGTCTCCTATCTCTATAGGTGGTAGATGAAAGCAGATTTAGGCTACTTTTCAGCTGGTGTCCAAATATCTGCTGAAGCAGAGGAACCCAGCCTAAGAACGCCGCGTCCTGTGGTAATGACTGACTGACCAACATCGTGTTGGCCCAAAGCCTCCGGCGGATGTCACTGAATCGGAAAGGTGCTCACATAGGATGTTAGCCTAAAACCATCGCATCCATGCGATATCGGCTAACTGACCTGCATCGGTAAAAACGTCACGTCCTGTGGCATTTCTGAAATGACCGACATCGTGTCGGCCCTCGTGCAGTCCCTAAGACAAAGCCGATTCCGGACGCAATTAATGCTGAGTCATAATTGATTTAGTTAATGCTATAAATGAAGTGTAAGAGAAATGAGTGAAACAATGTGAATTGGTTAAAAAAACAAATGGATAAATTTTTAAATAAAGATGACAATGATTACGAATATGAAGAGTTTTATGAAGACTATGAAGAAGAACAATCTGAGCAACAAAACTCATTTAAAGAAACAACAGCAGCAAAGCAAAAAACTTTTCGTTTTCCGTTAATTGATGATGATGAGTTTTCAACTCCACCATCATCAAAAGAAGCATTCAATCAAATGGACGATGTATTCTCTGAACAAATTGAAGATTTATCGCTACCGAGGCATTTAAATAATCATATTGTGGATTCAAGTGTGTATGATATTGAGATTTCAGGTATTCGAGAACTATTAGCAAATCGAACGAAAAGAACAGGTAGAACGACGATTACGCGAAGTCAGCCTGAACCAGAGAATCGTTCGAGGGCAAGTCTTGTTTTTCGAGATGCACAGAATGAATTACCTACATCGCCTAAGGAAACGAAGTATCCATTAGAAAAAACAGATGAAAGTGATTTACCCGCTAATCGCAAACGTTTTGTACCAACTGATGTTCCTTCACCAGTCTATGGTTTTACTAAGCCGAGCCCAATTGAGCAACTATTAGAGAAACGGAAGGAAGAGCACGACAAAAAAGAGTTAGAAATACCTACAGCAACTAAGTCTATAAAAGAAGCGACAACAAATGAGGCCATTGAAAATATACTAGAAGAAAAAGAGCCTATTAGCGCAGAGCAAAAAGATGGACTTGAACAGTTCCCTGAAACAATTGAAGCACTTACGAAGCAACCGATTACTTTTGATGATAAATTATCAGACGAAACCAATCATCCTAAAGATAAAACGACGGTGGAATTACCTGTACCGCTAACAACTTCTTTTGCCGTAGAATTTGAAGAACAAGTGAAAGAAGCTGTTCAGCATGAGCTGAATATTGAACAACTTCCGGTTGATCAATCAGAAATTCATGTGAAAGAAGTAGTTGTAGAACAAGTACAAATCGAAAATTCTACCATCCACATTGGTGAAGTTACTGTAGTCCAGCCATCCATGAATGAAGATAATGAGCAAGATATATTGCAAGAACAATCTGTAGAAGAGCAACCGGTAGAAAAGAAAGAAAAAAGTGGTGGCGTTCCATTCAATGTTTTAATGCTAAAAACAGATAAAGAGAAATGGAGAATTCGACAGCAATTAAAAAATACGAAGCCGACCCCTACAATTGTTGAAAATTATCAAGAGGAACAGGAGTCTTCTTCTGAGCCGTTTCATTTAGAGAAAGAACATCAATCTAATAAAGATCAGATTCAACAATCTATACATTTAGAAATTAGTGAGCTAAAGATGGATGATACAACAGCACCACAATCGTCGGAGGAAGACAAGGTTTCTATTCCAAATACTGCTCCATTCAATGCTACAACAGAGAGTGTGTCAGTCATTTCAATGGCACCAGTAACATCAATGTCGAACGTTTCGACATTAGAAAAGACTGTGATTGATGTTGGGAGCTCCGACGAAATTTCAGCGACTACTGAAAAGGAAGTAGAAGTACCCGAAAAGGAAGTGGAAGTAACTACTGAAGCGGAAATGGAAGCGACTGCCGAAAAGGAAGTGGAAGTAACTATTGAAACGGAAATGGGAGCGACTGCCGAAAAGGAAGTGGAAGTAACTATTGAAACGGAAATGGGAGCGACTGCCGAAAAGGAAGTGGAAGTAACTACTGAAACGGAAATGGGAGCGACTGCTGAAAAGGAAGTAGGGGTAACTACCGAAACGGAACTAGAATCAACTACTGAACAGGCGCTTACTACCGAAAATGTAGTGATTCCCGAGGAGAATGATATTGATCTAGAAGAGTATCCAGAACAACCTTCTAAATCAGCTGATACATTCGTGGAAAATCAAGTGATGGAAATGCCTCGAAAACCTGTGCATGTGTATCAAAAGCCAGATGATGAGTTTTTAGAGCCACCTGAGGAAAAAACACAGGATACGGAGTGGATGGAGCAACAGGGAGATACGCTGGTAGAAGCTTTGTCTTATTTCCAAGTCTCAGCTCAAATAGAATCCATTATGCAAGGACCTGCCGTGACGCAATTTGAAATAACAGTGAGTCATGGTACGAAGGTTAGTAAAATCCGTAATCTATCAGATGATTTGAAGCTTGCATTGGCAGCGAAAGATATCCGCATCCAAGCACCGATTCCTGGGAAGAGCTCAATTGGCATTGAGATTCCGAACCGTGTATCTCGCGCTGTTCGATTATCGGAAGTGACAAATAGTGCTTCTTTCCTTGAGTCAGATTCACCGTTAGAAGCAGCATTGGGTCTGGATTTAACAGGGAAGCCTGTAACCATTGATTTACGAAAAATGCCACATGGTTTAATAGCCGGAGCTACAGGTTCTGGTAAATCAGTTTGTATTAATTCAATTTTGGTTAGCTTATTATATAAAGCTGCACCACATGAATTAAAACTGATGCTAATCGATCCTAAAATGGTAGAATTAGCACCGTTTAATCATATTCCACATCTAGTTAGTCCAGTCATCACAGATGTTAAAGCGGCTACAGCTGCACTTAAATGGGCAGTAGAGGAAATGGAGCGTCGTTATCAGTTATTTGCTCATGCGGGTGCGCGTGATATTACACGTTATAATGCAATTGCGGATAAAAATAATGAACATAGTTTAAAATTACCGTATATTCTAATTGTCATTGATGAATTAGCAGATTTAATGATGATGTCTCCTGCAGATGTAGAGGAGGCAATTTGTCGTATTGCGCAAAAGGCACGTGCTTGTGGTATCCATTTAATTGTTGCAACTCAAAGACCTTCTGTTGACGTTATTACAGGGCTTATTAAATCAAATATTCCTACACGTATTGCATTCGCGGTATCTTCACAAATCGATTCGCGTACTATTTTAGATGGGCAAGGTGCAGAAAGATTACTTGGACGGGGCGATATGTTATATTTAGGCAATGGTATGTCTGCTCCAGTGCGTTTGCAGGGTACATTTGTGACAGATGATGAAATTGAAGCGATTATTGAGCATGTTCGTGAACAAGGAGAGCCGGATTATATATTCGATCAAGAGGAACTTTTAAAGAAGACGGAAGTTTCGGCTGAGCAAGATGATCTGTTTGAGGATGTATGTCGATTTGTTTATGAGCAGGGAGGTGCTTCTACGTCCTTGATTCAGCGCAAATACCATATTGGTTATAATCGTGCTGCTCGTTTAATCGATATGTTGGAATCACATGGTTTTGTGTCCGAGGCAAGAGGCAGTAAACCAAGAGAAAGTTATATTACAGAAGAAGATTTAATTGCTATGTTTGAATAAGAATTGTATTGTTTTCGTATAGATTATCTTAATTACGTCGAAATTAGTTTTTTTAGAAAAGTTACACATTTATCCTTATGCATAAATAGTGCTATAATAGACGAGATGTGTTGATTAGTACGTATTTTTTTGTACTTCCAAAGGTATTAATACCTAATAATTAGTGAAAAAATACGTTACACCTAATAGATGATAGAAGGGATATTGAATTCCCGGGGGGTTTAATTAATGACAGTTTTTCATTTCACAGGCATTAAAGGTTCTGGCATGAGTTCACTTGCACAAATCTTATTTGATGCTGGTGAACAAGTACAGGGCTCAGATATTGATAAATATTTTTTCACGGAACAGCCGTTACGTGAGCGTAATATTTCAATTTTTCCATTTAATGCAGATAATATTAAAGAAGGTATGACAGTTATTGCAGGGAACGCATTTCCTGATGATCATCCCGAATTAGAGCGTGCACGTGAAATCGGTGTAGAAGTTATTCGTTACCATAAATTTTTAGGTGAATATATCGGTAATTATACGTCGATTGCTATTACGGGTGCACATGGTAAAACATCTACGACAGGCTTAATGTCTCATGTTGTAGGAGGTTATAAGCCAACTTCTTATTTAATCGGTGATGGAACAGGAGCTGGGCATGAAAATGCTGACTTCTTTGTGATGGAAGCATGTGAATACCGTCGACACTTTTTAGCTTACAATCCCGATTACGCAGTAATGACTAATATTGATTTTGACCATCCTGACTATTTTGCAAACATAGAGGATGTATATTCAGCCTTTCAAGCATTAGCATTACAAGTTAAAAAAGCCATTATTGCTTGCGGTGATGATGAACATTTACAACGTATTCAAGCGAAAGTACCGGTTGTTTATTATGGATTTGGGGCTGAAAATGATTTTGAGGCTCGTAATGTTGAAAAAACAACAAAGGGTACAAAATTTGATGTATTTGTCCGCAATGAATTTTATAGTACATTCTTTATCCCGTTGTTTGGCGATCATGCGGTATTAAATACCTTAGCTGTTATTACGCTTTGCCAATATGAAGGTATTTCACCAGACATCGTTCAAGAACGTTTAAACACATATAAAGGTGTGAAAAGACGTTTTACAGAGACGGAAGTTGGGAATAATGTTTTAATAGATGACTATGCACACCATCCAACTGAAATCCGTGCAACGGTTCAATCGGCACGACAAAAATTTCCGGATCGTGAGCTAGTAGCTATTTTTCAACCACATACATTTACACGTACACAAGCTTTTTTACAGGATTTCGCAGATAGTCTAAGTCTTGCAGATACAGCATATTTATGTGATATTTTTGGCTCTGCAAGGGAAACACAAGGCGCACTTTCAATCCAAGATTTAGCGTCTTTAATTGAAGGCAGTGCAGTGATTACCACTGAAGGAATCGATGTGTTGACAAAGCATAAGGGCGCAGTATTTTTATTTATGGGCGCTGGCGATGTTCACAAATTCCAAGATGCTTTTGAAGACGTGCTAAAGAACAACGAAACAGCTTAATCCGCAAGGAATAAGCTGTTTTTTCTCAAAAAAGAGAAGGGATTCCGTTTTTTTTGTCGAAAATAAGGAAATGAATAGTAAAGAGAATTTGTACTTGCAGGAGGTCTAGTTATGGAAGTTATTTTGTATATTGCAGCAATCATCGCAGCAATCGGTTTTTTAATTTTTTGTGTGAGCGTAGGAATGACATTATTTTCGCTCAAACCAATCCTTAACAGTTTAGCAGGAACATTATCGGGTATAGAAGGTCAAATGGAAGGTATTACACGTGAAACGACTTCCTTACTAGCTAAAACAAATAGCTTGGCAGAAGATATTCAAGAAAAATCTGAACAGTTAAATTCTGTTGTTCATGCAGTCAAAGGAATTGGTGACTCTGTGAATGGTTTAAATAAATCTGTACAGCAAATTACTTCTTCAATTTCTACAAGTGTGGAACAAAATGAAGAAAAAATTGCACAGGTTGTTCAGTGGAGCAATGTCGCAATCGGCATTGCTGATAAGTGGAAAAAACGTAAAATTATCGAACAGGCCAATGAGGTGATTCAAGATGATGTTTATCCTTTTGAATCAGCGCAAACTGAAAAATCGAAAAGAAAATGGGGCCGTAAAAAATAATTATTGTTCGGTAGGCGTTAATGCCAGCCGAATAAAAATAAAGTCTTAGGCATAAGTTGAAGAATGCATCCGCAAAAGCAGATGGACAACCAGTCTAGGCAAATTAGATAATAAGATGGGGAGGAATTGTTGCATGACAACTCAAAAGCCAAATTTTAATGAAGTGAAGGAACAACAACTTGAAAGTTCATTGCCGCAGCTTTATCATCCGCAAGAATCGATTTATGAAGAGGAGCGAGTGAACATGAAAGATTTCGTTATTGGTGCATTAGTTGGGGGTATAGTAGGTGCAGCTGCAGGCTTATTACTAGCTCCGAAATCAGGAAAAGATTTACTTAGCGATGTAGCAGTACAAGCTGTCAACCTAAAAGATAAGAGTGCAGATTTCTCGACAACTGCAAAAGATAAAACCGTTCAATTATCTAAACAAATTCAAGAACAATCTACACAATTAGTAGAGAAAGTAAAAACATTAAAATCAGCAAAGGCACCAACTGTTTTTGACGATGGTACTGTATCTTTCGAGGGTGAAGAGCCACTGGAGGATTTCATTTCTAGCGAAGAACCTAAAGCGCAGGATGCTAGTGAAAAAAAGGAACAAGCTGAAGAAAAAAGTGAAGAAGTTCGCGCGTAATAGATAAAAGGGATACGATACATCTGACAACGATGTATCGTATCCCTTTTTTAAGATATAGGCGCTTTTTCTAGTAAAATTTCTAGTTTATCACCGCCGAAAATCTCCATATCGAAGCTTGCTGATTGACCATTTCGTAAAATCGTAAAATTACCTTTAAAAGTAGTAGGCAGTTGCCAATTAGAGAAGCGGAACACATCCTGGTATATCCAACGACTTCGGTCTTTCTCTTTAAATGAAATAGCGGCCCCATTTGGGACGGTTGAATGAGGTGATACCACTACTTGATTAACGAGAACTTCGTTAGCCATTTTTTTTAGCTCTACTACTTCGTTTTGAAAGTGTATGATGATTTTATCCTCAAGTAAAACACTCATTTGGTCAGCAATCCGTTGAACGGAAGGATATGTTTGTTGCTGAAATGTAAGTACATCACCATCTTGTACAGCATATGACATTTTTGATGGTTTACCATTAATCATTAAATGAGCTGAAAAATCTGGTAAATAAAGTGGCTTTCCATCCACTTGAATATAAAATGACTCAAATTGTTTTAATAACGCCCAATTATTTGTGAGCTTAAATACATCCTCGACTGTTTCAGCTATTTCAAACATCACAACATCTCGATCATTTAATGCACTATCGAGTGATGCAAGGGAACCATTAACAGTTATTTGTGGTTCAATTACATATTTTGTTTCTTGAATCGTAACAGTTTTAATGGCAGCATCATCTACAATATCTCTCACCGTAGCATTAGCTTGCTGACCGTCTTGGCCTTCAATTAGCTGGATGGCATCACCTGTTTTAATCATCGTTTTAGTGGATGCTTGGTGGCCATTCACTAAAATTTCTGCCGGTTGACCGTGACCACCAGGAATGAAAATATCTTGTCCATTTACATTCACTGATAGTCCATGCCCTGGTTTTCCATATAACTGCTTTGCTCGAATATTGGCTGCTAAAAATGCATCAGCAACAGTCATTTCTTTTAATTCAAAAAGGCGCACTACTTGTTCATTGACAGTTAGACTCATATATTGAATAGGCATTTTTTTTGCTGCAATCGCAATACCAATTGGAGTCACTAATTCAGGAGATGCTTTAATATGATCTTCCTTTGTTAAGTTTTGAATAGCGTCAATCCCTCGAACGGCAATGCGATTGGCAGGTAAATTTAGTATAAGTCCAAGTTCAGTTGTAAGTTTGGGTGTTAAGCTTCCTCCACCAACAAGCATTACCGCTTTAGGAGCTGACTGATTATTAAGACGTAATATTTCTTCTCCAATGGCTTTCGCCAGTTGCTTGACAGCAGGATCGATTGCTTGAAGAACTTCCTCTTTCGGATAATATTGATCAAAGCCTAAAATATCCTGAATTAATATTTCTTCTTCTGTTTGCAGTTGACGTTTCGCTTGTTCGGCAACTGGGAAGTCGAGTAAATAATGGTCACTTAATGCTTCTGTTATTTCATCACCAGCCGTTGGTACCATGCCATACGCAACAACAGTACTTTTATCGGTAATGGCAATATCAGATGTACCAGCACCAATATCAACTAGCGCAACATTTAAACGACGCATTGTTGGGGGGATAAGCACGTTAATAGCTGCAATAGGTTCTAATGTTAGTGCATCCATCTCTAAATCCGCCCGTTTAAGAGCTGCGATAAGTGATTCTACGACAACTCTTGGCAAGAACGTAGCGATAACTTCAATTTGTGCTTCATCGCCTTGCTGATCGAGTAGGCTCCCAATCTCCTCTCCATCTAAACGATAGTATAGAACTGAATAACCAACACAATAATAGTGGCTTATTTTAGCATCATCTTTGTGTTGAAGGAGCTGTTGCTGTGCCTGTTGAACAGCTTGTAGTTCTAAGCGGCTTATATCTTCTTCTGTAAAGATTGGCCGATTACGAATATTGATTGTCACGCTTGCTTGTTCTGTTTTCAGTGAGCGACCAGCAGCAGCGACACTCACTTTTGTTAAAGGACCATGCTTCTCTTCAAGTTCATGTTTAATTTCATTGATTAAATCTGCCACATACATGACGTTATGTATTTGACCATCTACCATGGCGCGTTCTTTATGTTCTTTTACTAAAATGTCTTCCACGTGAAAGTGGTCATTATCTTCTGCTAAAATAATGCCTACTACAGAACGTGTACCGATATCAAGTGCAAATAATTTTGAACTCAATGTACTCGCTTCCTTTCTCGTAATATGTTAATATAATTATATAATTTAGCGAGTTGAAGCGCTAAATTAAAAATGCGTGACATTCTGTGCAACATTGATTATAATGTTGCTATTATCTAAAAATGTAACATACATTTCAGAGTTCTGAAAGTGTCTGTCATAAGGAGAGGAGCAAGAAAGCATGAGCCAAAAAGATTTAGAAAGCTTACGTAGTCAAATTGACGGTTTGAACTTAGAAATTCTTCGTCTAATTAACGAACGAGCAGCAGTAGTAGATGAAATCGGTAAGATTAAAGAAAAACAAGGTGTGATTCGCTATGATCCATTGCGTGAACGACACATGCTTGATCTTATTAAAGAGCACAATCAAGGTCCATTAAACCAAATGACGGTAGATTATATATTTAAACAAATCTTTAAAACAGCTTTAAAACAACTTGAAGCAGACAAGAAAAAAGAGTTACTTGTATCACGTAAGAAAAAATCAGAAGATACTGTCATTAATATAAATGGTGAGCTAATTGGACAAGGAAAACCATCTTTCGTATTTGGACCTTGTGCTGTAGAGTCATACGAACAAGTAGCAGCGGTAGCAGAATCTATTAAAGCAAAAGGTGAAAAATTAATTCGTGGTGGTGCTTATAAGCCACGTACTTCTCCATATGACTTCCAAGGTCTTGGGTTAGAAGGACTTAAAATTTTAAAACGTGTGTCAGAGGAATACGGTTTAGGTGTTATTACGGAAATTGTTACACCAGGCCATTTAGAGGAAGCATTAGATTACATCGATGTTATCCAAATTGGTGCACGTAATATGCAAAACTTCGAATTATTAAAAGCAGCGGGGGCAACAAATAAACCTGTTCTTTTAAAACGAGGCTTAGCAGCGACAATTGATGAATTCATTCACGCAGCAGAATACATTATGTCTAAAGGAAATGAAAACATCATTCTTTGTGAGCGTGGTATTCGTACTTACGAAAAAGCAACACGTAACACATTAGATATTTCTGCTGTACCAATTTTAAAACAAGAAACGCATTTACCAGTATTTGTAGACGTTACGCACTCAACAGGTCGTCGTGATTTACTATTACCATGTGCTAAGGCGGCAATTGCTATTGGAGCTGATGGCGTCATGGCAGAGGTGCATCCAGATCCATCTGTAGCACTTTCAGATTCACAACAACAAATGGATATTCCAACATTTGATGCGTTCTACCAAACACTACAAAATTTCATGAAGAACCATGAAATCAATGCTTAACTTCTTTCAGCAATACCGGCTGAAATAGAGGAACTCGGTCTAAGAACGCCACGTCCTGTGGCAATTTATCTGTGCGAAAGCGAAGCGGCAGCAACACACGGCTGAGTGACCAACATTGGTGCTGTTGCTGGCGCTACGTTAGCACTACGCTTTCGCGCAAAAAACATCGTGCTGCTGACGCTACGTTAGCACTACGCTTTCGCGCAAAAAACATCTGTTGGCACAAAGCCTCCGGTGGATGTCACGGAATCGGGAAGGAGTTCAATATAGGAAATTAGCCTAAAATCATCGCAGCCATGCGATATCGGCTAACTGACCTGTATCCTGTTGTTGCTGCCGCTACGTTAATACTGCGCTTTCGCACAAAAAACATCTGCAGGCCTAAGCACAAAGCCGATCCCAGACGCAATATGCCGAGGCATAATTGATATGTTGATAAACACCGCTTGCTTTAATTGGCAGGCGGTGTTTACTATATAGTGACAAAATAATGTCTAGAAGAGTACTACTTGTACTTGGTTTTTCTTTTCATATACATACTGCTTCTTGAAAAGAATATGAAAATTATCGTATGATAAGGCTATTAAAGGAAAAAGGGAGGCACGTACGATGACTGTTACAATTTATGATGTTGCAAGAGAAGCAAATGTTTCTATGGCAACTGTCTCTCGTGTAGTCAATGGTAATCAAAACGTAAAACCGGCAACACGAAAAAAAGTATTAGAAGTGATTGAACGATTAGAGTATCGTCCAAACGCAGTAGCGCGAGGATTAGCAAGTAAGAAAACAACAACAGTTGGCGTGATTATCCCGGATATTGCAAACAATGTTTATGCGGAGCTGGCGCGTGGTGTTGAGGATATTGCAACAATGTATCGTTACAATATTATTTTAGCCAACTCAGACCAACATGAAGATAAAGAGCTTCAGCTACTGGATACAATGCTGGGGAAACAGGTTGACGGTATTGTCATGATGAGTGACGAAGTAACTGAAAAAATGCAACAAACTATGGATCACTCTCCTGTGCCAATTGTACTTGCAGGTTCAGTAGATGAATCACAAACAATTGCGACTGTTAATATTGATTATTACCAAGCAGCATATGAGGCGGTTACATTACTTATTCAAAATGGTCATAAGCGAATCGCTTTCGTAACAGGTCCGCTTTCGTATACTATTAATGGAAAATTCAAACTTGCAGCTTATAAAAAAGCCTTACAAGATGCAGGTTACCCTATAGATGAATCACTAATCGCTGCAGATGAATCGAGTTATGATATGGGCTTAGAGGCGTGGGAAACATTATCCTCACTTGAAAATCCTCCAACTGCTTATTTTGCAGGTAGTGATGAATTAGCAATTGGATTGATTCATGGTGCACAGGATGCAGGCAAAGATGTACCTGAGGATATCGAAGTAATTAGCTTTGAAAATTCAAAATTAGCTCGGATGGTTCGTCCACAGCTAACAAGTGTCGCGTTACCACTGTACGATATCGGAGCTGTCGCAATGCGCTTGCTGACAAAATTAATGAGCAAAGAGCCTGTTGAGGACGAAGCGGTTATTTTACCGCATCGTATTGAACATCGACAATCTGTCAAAAGTAAATAACGATACTTAACACGTAAATCTGTTTAAGGATTTACGTGTTTTTATATAGTCGTATAGATGACTAAGAGCAAACGAAAAGCCCCACGATTGTCGTGAGGCATATTGTTAAGCGCGGTTCTCATTGCGAATAATATGTAGCGCCTTGGTTAGCATTTGCGTGTTTTTTTCTTCAATTTCAGTCTTTCTAGGGATTGGCTCATATAGTGGGTTTGGATCCTCCCAAGTTGGAATCAAAGGCACTGGTGATTCAGGCTGCCAACGATCTAACCATGCTTGAGGGAGGGGTCCTGTTGGAAATTGCTGATCTGTCATTTCAAGCCAAAGCATAGACCATGCGCGAGGCACAACACGCCAAATATCGTAGCCTCCACCGCCAACAGCAATCCATTTCCCCCCACAATATTCATGTGCTAATTTATGTGCAAGCTTTGGAATTTCTCGATAAATTTTCATTGTTCCATATAAATGTGTTAATGGATCAAAAAAATGTGCATCTGCGCCGTTTTGTGTTAGCACAACATCCGGCTTGAAAAATTCAAAGACTTCTCGCATAGCTTTTTCATATATTTCTAGGAAACTCTCATCTTCCGTAAAAGCATCAATTGGAAAATTAAAAGAAGTGCCATAACCCTGTCCATTTCCACGTTCCGTAATATTACCAGTTCCGGGGAAAAGATAACGACCTGTTTCATGAATAGATAGTGTACAAACATCTGGATCTTCATAAAAACTCCATTGCACTCCATCCCCATGATGGGCATCGGTATCTACATAAAGTACACGAGCCTTGTATTTTTCCTGCAAATAGCGAATGGCTACAGAACTATCGTTATAAATACAAAAACCTGATGCACGGCCACGGAAGCCATGATGTAGCCCTCCACCTAGATTGAGGGCGTGCTCGGCCTTTCCTTCCATAACATAATCGACAGCTGTTAACGTTCCACCGACAAGCTGTGCACTTGCTTCGTGCATATTTTCAAAAATGGGTGTATCTTCAGTACCGATGCCATAGCTTTCACATTGTGCTTCTGAAAGCTCGCCATGTCCTGCTCTTTTAACGATATCAATATATTTTTGATCATGCGCAAGTAAAAGCTCTTCCTCTGTAGCGACACGAGCTGGAACGATATCCAAATCATTAAGAGCATCAATATTCTTTAGCAAATCCATTGTAAGTGTCAAGCGTTTATGATTAAAAGGATGAGTATCTGAAAATTTATATCCGAGTTGCTCTGGCGAGTAAACAAATACTGCTTTTTTCATTGTAATGAAACACCTGGTAAATTTGGCCATAATACATCGAAGCCTTCTTTACGAAGTTCTTCAATCATAGCTAGTGGATTCAGGGTTTTTACTCGGACACTTAATATTTTATTTTGCGTATTTTCAGAGTCAGGATAAACTAAGACGCTTTGGACATTTGCATGATGTTCGCTAAAAATTTTTGTGACTTCAAATAATATTCCTGGCGTATCGGCTACACGAATTTCAATTTTTGAGCCGGGTTCAGTGGCGCCTGTTAACTCTATATATGTATAGAGTAAATCTGTAGTAGTTACAATCCCAACTAATTTCCCCCCAGAGACAATGGGTAAGCATCCTATTTTGGATTCATAAAAAGTAAGAGCTACTTCTTCTACGAAATCAAGCGGATGACCGACAAGTGGATTTTTAATCATAATTTCTTCCACTTTTGCATTAAAAACTGGAGAGTTAGGCTCATCCCGTAATGAGGAAGGTAAAGCCTCTTTTATATCTCTTTCTGTGATAACCCCAAGAACGTGATGTTCCTCATCTACAACTGGCAAATGACGTACTTTTTTCTCACGCATTAATTTCAGTGCTTCAACGACTGTATTTGTCGGAGCCAGTGTGTGAGGCTCATCATTCATAATTTCTTCAACGATCATATACTCATCCCCTTGTGTTGGTTTTAATACATGAAGCGATTTCTAAAACGAAGTCTATCAAATCTTTCCATTGTCTCAGGGGGTACGCGTTTTCCTTCACGTGCCATCAAGCAGTTAGCAGGATGTGATGTAATTTCAGGGTCATCTGTAGCAAAATATTCGAAGTTGGCAGAGCCCATCATTTTCTCCATCATTTTGCGATAATCCCAAACATTTAAACCAGTCCCTTTTAAGTCCCAATGCCAATAATATTCGGTAGTGATAACAAGATAATCTTCCATTTCATCTCCCATAAAAGACACGGCTAGTAGTGCCTTACCAGCACCTGTACCACGATATTCTGGAATGACTTCAATAGCACCTAGCTCAATCATGTTATCAATTCGATCTTCCGCCCATCGTTCAAGTGGATCGGGATATAAATAAGTGACGTAGCCTACAATAATGTTTTCATTTCGAATAATAATAATTCGTCCTTCAGGAAGCCCTGCAATTTCTATAATGGCTTGCTGTTGTTGCTTTGGAGGTCTAAAAGCAACCAAGCCTTCGTGGAATGAATATGTAGCTAATTTTTCTG
Source organism: Lysinibacillus sp. NPDC093692 (assembly GCF_050280125.1). Taxonomy (NCBI): domain Bacteria; kingdom Bacillati; phylum Bacillota; class Bacilli; order Caryophanales; family Bacillaceae; genus Lysinibacillus; species Lysinibacillus sp. NPDC093692. Next base: position 183,196 of record NZ_JBNNUW010000005.1, on the reverse strand, counting down.
GAGGAACAGGTCCTTCCACATACACAGTACCATGCTTTGTTTCCTTTGTGACAGAAAAAAAAGTTCTTTTATGTTCCATGATTACACCACCTGAGTTTAATAATTCCATTATAGCTGATTTCCTGCGGAAAAACGCTATTTATTGCAAAATATACCCGAGTTTTTAGAAAAATAAAAATATTAAGACAATCTTGATAAATTCGTGTAAAATATATGTATATTGCAACTGTTATTAAACAGATGAATGTAGTGTGAATAAGCATCCACTAATTTTATATTACCTAAACTGTTGTATAACAATTGCTACATAACGTATTTGTCTTTGGAGATGGTGGCGGATTTTGAAGGGGGAAAATAATGAAATTACCATTTGAAATTTGCTTACTAATATACTAAGGCGATAGCAAAGAGAGGGGTAGTTTCATGGGGATGAAAATGTTGGAGAAGTTGAATGCTTTACCGGGGCAATACAATTTGCTTGATTATGAAAAAGCTGCGGCAACACATGAATGGGCAGAGACAGAAAAGGGATTTAGTTGGTATGAAACAGGGCTTGTGAATATGGCATACGAGGCAATTGACCGTCATACGGAAACGCATCGAAAAAACAAAGTTGCACTTTATTTTAATGATGGAAAACGTAAAGAGGCTTATTCTTTCAATGAAATGAAGAAGCTGACAAATAAAGCTGCAAATATTTTTAAGGCAGCAACAAATTTAGAAAAAGGTGATCGATTATTTATTTTTATGCCCCGTTCACCGGAGCTTTATTTTTCTTTATTAGGCGCTTTGAAAATGGGCGTTATCGTAGGTCCATTATTCGAGGCATTTATGGAAGGCGCTGTTTATGACAGACTTGCAGATAGTGAAGCTAAAGTATTAGTGACAACACCAGAGTTACTTGAACGTGTACCTTTAGAAAAACTACCACATTTGCAGCAAGTCTTTTTAGTAGGGTCTGATATAGAGGAAACAACACAAATTTTAGATTTTAATAGACGCTTGAAAGAAGCATCTTCTCTATTTGACATTGAATGGGTGGACAGAGAGGATGGTATGATTCTTCATTATACGTCTGGATCAACAGGAGCACCAAAGGGAGTATTGCATGTTCATAATGCAATGCTTCAACAATATCAATCAACACAATGGGTATTAGATTTGCGTGAAGACGATATTTATTGGTGTACGGCTGATCCAGGATGGGTGACAGGCACAGCATATGGCATTTTTGGTCCATGGTTAAATGGTGTCACAATGCTAATTGTTGGTGGGAGATTTTCACCACAAGCTTGGTACCAAGCTATTGAGGATTATAGTGTAACAGTTTGGTATAGTGCACCAACTGCTTTCAGAATGTTAATGGGTGCTGGTAGTGGTATACTTGAGAACTATGATCTATCTTCGGTACGTCACATTTTATCTGTTGGTGAGCCGTTAAATCCAGAGGTCATTCGTTGGGGGACTGATGAGCTAGGTCACCGTATTCATGATACATGGTGGATGACAGAAACGGGTGCGCATATGATTTGTAACTATCCTTCTATGGATATTAAGCCAGGTTCAATGGGTAAACCATTACCAGGTATTCATGCGACGATTGTTGATGACGCTGGTAATGAAGTACCGCCTTTTACAATGGGAAATCTAGCAATCCGACGCGGTTGGCCAGCGATGATGCGTCAAATCTGGGGAAATCCAGAGCGTTATGAATCCTATTTCTTAAAAGGTGAATGGTACGTGACTGGGGACTCTGCCTATATGGATGATGATGGTTACTTCTGGTTCCAAGGACGTGTAGATGATGTTATTATGACAGCTGGCGAGCGGGTAGGTCCTTTCGAGGTAGAAAGTAAGCTACTAGAGCATCCTGATATCGTCGAGGCAGGGGTGATTGGCAAACCAGATCCTGTACGAGGTGAAATTATTAAAGCGTTTGTATCCTTACGTGAGGGTGTAGAACCTTCAGATGCATTGACTGAGGATATTCGCAATTTTGTTAAGAGGGGCTTATCTGCACACGCAGCACCCCGTGAAATCGAATTTAAGGATAAGCTACCAAAAACGCGTAGTGGTAAGATCATGCGTCGAGTGTTAAAGGCGTGGGAGTTAAATTTACCAACAGGTGATTTATCTACGATGGAAGATTAATTTTGTAATATAAGAAGCAGGAATTTATTCGGTCGACGAAAAATTCCTGCTTTCTTTTTTGAGAAAGTATAACTTCATTCAACGGGATATTTACTTCAATTTTACCGTTAGTTACTAAAAAAGCAGAAAAGAGTATACAAAAATTATTTGCATAATAAAACATCTCCTTTTAAGTAGAAAAATGCCTTACTCGATATAAAAGTAGTTATTTTAAAACGTATGCCATGTTGATTGGAGTGGAGACTGGGCGACTCCTTGGGGATCAGCGTTACAGATGAGACCCTGGAGCGAGCAAGCGAGTGAAGCGGCTCATCGGACGCCCCCAGGAAAGCGCCCAGTCGGAACGGAAATCAACCACACGTTATGATGATAATTGGTAAATATTTAGAAAAGTTTAAATATAAATAAAAATTCAATTGACTTAATAATTATGCAGACGTATACTAATTTTAACTTAATTCAGAGGTGAGTGCATTGAAAGTAGGAATTGTTGGTGCAACCGGATATGGTGGATTAGAGCTTATTCGATTTTTACATAATCATAAAGCGGTGGAGCGGATCGATTTATTCACATCCTCAGAAGAAGGTGTTATTTTTTCTTCTAAGTTTGGTCATCTCGTTCATATAGCCGATACACCTTTACAAAAAATAGATTATGGGGCTTTAGAGAAATTTGATGTTGTTTTTACAAGTACGCCTTCAGGGGTGGCAAGTGAGCTATTACCTCCGCTGGTAGGGAAAGGTCCTAAATTAATAGACTTGTCTGGTGACTTTCGTTTACAAGATCCAGCGAGCTATGAAGCGTGGTACGGTAAAAAAGCGGCACCATTGGAAATCATTCAACAAAGTGTATATGGCTTAACCGAATGGAATGCAGAAAATATTCAACATGCTTCTCTTGTCGCAAATCCAGGGTGTTACCCAACAGCGGTATTACTTTCGTTGTTACCGTTGCTAAAAGAAAGATTGATTGATTCGAGCTTTTTAGTAATTGATGCAAAGAGTGGGATTTCAGGAGCCGGAAATAAACCATCGCAAACAACGCATTTTAGCGAGGTGAATGAAAGTTTATCAATCTATAAAACGAATACACATCAGCATATACCAGAAATTGAGCAGGCCATTTCAATGTTTACAGGGGCCAATACAACTATTACTTTTAATACGCATTTAGTGCCAATGACTAGAGGGATTTTATCTACCTCATATGCCCCTGTTATGCCTGGTGTTACAGAAGAGCAGCTAGTAGCTTGTTTACAGAGTGCTTATGAAAAGCATCCGTTTGTACGGATTGTTACAGATGCTAATAGTCTGGGAACAAATCGCGTTAAAGGTTCGAACTATTGCGATATTTCCGTGAAAGTAGATAGCCGTACGAATCGTGCCACAATCGTTGGCGTCATCGATAATTTAGTCAAAGGGGCTGCTGGGCAAGCCATTCAAAATATGAACGTTCAATTTGATTTACCACAAATTACAGGACTAGATGTCGTTCCATTCTTTATTTAACTTCTTTCAGAAAAATGTTTTAAGTAGCGAAAGTATAGCGTCAGCTTCAAATGTTTCTTATCTCTTATGTCGAGGATAATTGATTAACTAAGGAGGAAAGATTTTATGACATTAATAGCATCCGCAAGTATGATGAAAAAATTATCAATTAAAAATATTGTTTCACCAAAGGGCTTTAAAGCTGCGGGTTTACACTGTGGTTTAAAGCATAAGAAAAAGGATTTAGCTGTATTAGTCAGTGAAGTACCGGCGAGTGTAGCAGGTGTCTTTACAACGAATGCTGTGCAGGCAGCACCATTAAAAATAACGAAAGAAGTAGTGTACACAACGAAAAAAATGCAGGCGATGATTGTCAACTCCGGAAATGCTAATGCGTGTACAGGGAAGCAAGGGGCGAAGGATGCACAAACAATGCAATCCCTAGTAGCGGAAAAGCTTGGTATCGAGGCAAATTTAGTAGGAGTTTGCTCAACAGGTGTCATCGGTGAAATTATGAATATGGAGCCAGTAGCAAATGGGATTAATCAGTTAGAGCCAAAGGATAATTTAGAAAGTGCGATTGATTTTGCCCAAGCGATATTAACAACAGATACCGTTATGAAAAACACAAGTTACAGCACTATCGTTGATGGCAAGGAGGTTATTATCGCTGGTGTTGCAAAAGGTTCGGGGATGATTGAACCAAATATGGCGACAATGCTAGGTTTTATTACGACTGATGCAAATATTGAATCAGATGTTCTACAGGCTACTTTATCTGATATAACAAATTTGACTTTTAATGCAATTACAGTGGATGGAGATACATCTACAAATGACACAGTAGTTGTGATGGCAAACGGCTTAGCGGGCAATGAAGCTCTAACTCCTAATCATCCGGATTGGCAAAACTTCTACTTTACATTGAAAACAGTATCTCAAGACTTAGCGAAAATGATTGCCAAAGATGGTGAAGGTGCAACGAAGCTGATTGAGGTAGAAGTCGAAGGGGCAATTTCGGATGAAGAAGGACGTAAAATTGCTAAAACAGTAGTCGGTTCACCGCTTGTGAAAACAGCAGTATTTGGCTGTGATGCAAACTGGGGACGTATTATTGCAGCTGTAGGCTATAGTGGCGCAACGGTTGATCCGGAAAAAATTACGATCAAAATTGGCGGTGTAACTATGGTTGAAAACGGTGAGCCAGTTCCATTCTCGGAGGATGAGTTAATTCAAATTTTAAAAATGCATGAAGTGAAAATTTATGTGTCACTTGGTATTGGAGAAGGCAAGGGGCATGCTTGGGGATGTGATCTAACTTATGACTACGTTCAAATCAATGCCTCGTATCGCTCGTAAACGAATGGTCATTAAGCTTGGGGGTAGTACGCTAGAAGGCTTACATGAATCATTTTTTGAGAATTTTAAAAAACTTCAAGAGAGCGGTGTAGAGCTTATTATTACCCATGGTGGTGGCCCAGCTATCAACCGTGAACTTGCGGAGCGTGGAATAAAATCACATGCTATAAACGGTATTCGTGTAACGAGCGAAGCTGTAATTGATATCGTACAGTCAACGTTATTAGGAAAGGTCAATCCAGCGCTTGTTCATGAATTAACAACGGCTGGCATAGCTGCAATTGGTTTAAACGGATTTGATGATCAGTTGATTGTAGCCGATTACCTAGACAAAGATATATTCGGTTATGTTGGTGAAGTAAAGACCGTTAATACATCGTTACTAGAAGCATTAATAAATGCAGGGGTAGTACCAGTTATTGCTTGCGTTGGAGCGGATGTACATGGTCAGGCATTGAATATAAATGGAGATACGGTAGCAAGTGAAATAGCACTAGCTTTAGAGGCAGATAGCTTATTACTTGTAACAGATGTAAATGGTATTCGAATAAACGATGAATATCAATCGAAAGTAACACCTTCTTTCATCAATCAGTGGATTAATGAGGGGCATATTTACGGTGGGATGATACCTAAGGTTCAAGGAGCTCTCGAATGCTTAAATGCAGGTATTCCATCCGTGCAAATTGTTGGGGAATCCTTAGTAGGTACGACAATTTTATCTCATTTGAATTAAATGCTTGTCTTCACCTTTGAAAGTTACTCTTCGTTATAGTTGGAATGACTGTTCTAATGGCATAGAGGTAGCAATATAGTTGAGTAAGATTGAAGATTTTTTTAGCTATGAATTTAAGTAGGGGTGATTAGATGAGTGCTTTATTTGGAAACTATGGCAAACGCCGCGCCCAAATTGTCAAAGGGCAAGGAACAGTTGTTGAAGATGCTGCTGGGAAGAAATATTTAGATTTTACAAGTGGAATTGCAGTAGTGAGTCTTGGTCATGCACATCCTGCGATTGTGGAGGCTATTCATGATCAAAGTAGAACGCTTTGGCATACTTCTAATTTATTTGATATTCCTGGTCAGGAGAAGGTTGCACAAAAATTAATAGCTGATACACATTTTTCATATGCATTTTTCTGTAATAGTGGTGCGGAAGCAAATGAGGCAGCCATCAAGCTTGCACGTAAGCATACAGGGAAAAATCATATTATTACTTTCGAGAAATCCTTTCATGGACGAACTTTTGGAGCAATGTCCGCAACAGGTCAGGGCAAGGTACATAATGGCTTCGGACCACTTGTTGAAAAATTTACAATTCTTCCTTTTAATGATGTGGCAGCACTTGAAGCAACGATTGACGATACTGTCGCAGCAATAATGTTGGAGATGATTCAAGGTGAGGGCGGCGTTAACAGTGTATCACCAGAGTTCGCAGCAGCAATAGCTAAAGCTTGTGACGACAAAGGAATATTACTAATAATCGATGAGGTTCAAACGGGTATTGGACGAACAGGAACAAAATATGCTTTTGAACAAACGATTTTAAAGCCGCATATTGTGACGTTGGCAAAAGGGCTAGGTGGAGGCTTCCCTGTCGGTAGTATGATTGGCACAGCAGAGCTATATGAAACGTTTAGTCCTGGCACACATGGGACAACATTCGGTGGAAATCCACTTGCAATGCGTGTTGCTGAAACTGTGCTAGATCATGTCTTTGAACCTGCATTTTTACAAAATGTACAGGAGCTATCCGCATATTTTGTGAAGGAGTTAAAAGCGAATCTCCCTTCTACGTTTACCGTACAGGGCCAAGGCTTACTTCTTGGCATTTGCTGTGGTGATACTGAGGTAGCCTCGTATATAACTGCGGCAGAAGAAAACGGCTTATTGTTAGTAGGTGCAGGGCCAAATGTTATACGTTTATTACCTCCATTAACCGTGTCAAAAGCAGAAATCGATGAAGCAATTGCGATTTTAAAAACGATACTGCTGTAGTATCTGGACAATTATATACGATAAAAAAATCTGCTAGACTTCTTTGCAAGAAATCTAGCAGATTTTTAATGCTTATCTCCAAAATTGGGGATGATATTATTTAAAAAATATGCCATGTATATAAGTTGATTGGAGTGGAGACTGAGGGGCAGCGATAGAGGAACGAAGGCGAAAAACATCACATCCTGTGATATGCCTTCGTGACCAACGTCGGTGCTGTTGTTGCCGCCGCTGCGCTTTCGCACATTCCAAAACCTTTTGCTGTCGCTGAGCTTTCGCACAAACAAAACCAAAGCCTTCGCTATGGTGATATGTCTTTTAGTTAGTAAGATCTTATCCTGTTATGTTATTGCAGCTCTTTTACTAATGTTTTTACTAGTGTAGGGAGCCAATCGTGAAGTTGACTAAATGTAAAGCCTGCCGCTTCTGCCTTTGCAGTTGACATGTACCAATCTGCTGGAATCCCATATGGTGACTGCGACTTTTCATTGCCACCTACAAGAGATATTTTTGCATGCTTTCCGGTTGCATCTTCAATAAGACCTAGCAAATCCTTTAATGAAATTGCACCTTCCGCTGTTGCGTTATAAGTGCCTTCAATTGGTGTAATACCAGCAAAATACAAAAATGCAGCTGCTTCGTCATCTGTAATAAAGCTCATTTTTGCTTCAATATTTGGCAATGAAATAGGCTGTTCCTGTAAAATTCGTTCAACATGAAAATGTAAACGGCGTGTATAGTCGTTCACACCCATAACAATTGGGAAACGAACGGCGACAACAGGAAACATAGCTTCTTTGAAAAGTACTGCTTCTGCTAGACGCTTACCTTCACCATATGAAAAATCTTCGCGATTCCCCATTCGAATTTCATAATTAAATGGATTAAAATCTTCTTCTGTTTTGACAATCCCGTCTATTTCGTAAGTAGATAGAGTAGATGTAAAAACGAGCTTTTTCGTTTTACCTTCTAAAATTTCACATATTTTAAGAGCTTCATTCGGAGAGTAGCAAATATTATCATAGACAATGTCCCATGTAGTACTTGATAGCGCCTGTGATAATGAATCGGCATTATCTCGATTAACAATTAGCTGCTTCACCTTTGTACCAAAAGGATTTCCACTTTGTCCACGTGTTAAAATAGTTACATTATGTCCATTTTGAAGACAAAGCTCAACAAGTTTTTTACCAAAAAGGCGGGTGCCTCCTAAAACTAAAATGTTCAATTATTTCCACCCCTTCGAATTTATAGTCACCTATATAATGACAAAAAAACAGGCATACTACAATTACTTTTTAAATGTAGTATGCCTGTTTATTATTGTTTAGGTGGGTCAGTCGGCGGAGTAGTATTTCCGTTGTTTCCTCCATTAGAGCCGTTCCCAGTGTTACCGGAACCGTTGCCGTTTGAGCCATTCCCAGTGTTACCGGAACCGTTGCCGTTTGAGCCATTTCCAGTGTTACCGGAACCGTTGCCATTTGAGCCATTTCCAGTATTACCGGAACCGCTGCCGTTATTAGAGCCATTTCCAGTGTTACCGGAACCGTTGCCGTTATTTGAGTTGTTCCCGTTACTACCATCAGACCCATCGCCATTCTCTGAGCCGTTTCCATTTTGGTCCGAGTCATTGCCGTCAGTCGGTGGAGTAGTTGTTGGGACCTCTTCTTCCTTGTCTTTTTCAGGTTGTTTTTCACTTGCGTCGCCACCCGTAGAAACGGTATTGGATTGCGCTGAAGTTAAACCTGTAATATCTACAGCGACAACAACATAGGCATGACCACTTGCTACCGTCATGCTTTGTGAAGATTCAAGCACTGATCCAACAAGGGTTCTTTCGCCATTTGTTACTCGATAAATTCGGTAACCGACTACATCGTTTGAAGAGCCTGTCCATGATAATGTATTTCCATTAATTGAAGCAGATACTGCTGCTGGTGCATTATTATCTGCTGGGAAATCAACACCTGATACCGATGAATTCGCTAATGTCGAATTTTTTGGTAATAGGCTGGCCGGATTACCGCCAAGTGGGCCTAGCATTCGTTTAATAAATGCCTGATTTATTCCTGCACCGCTTGCTTTTACAAATTCTGATGGTGTGCTAGGAAGGGCATTATAGGTTTTACCTTTTATTGTAACAACGCTTGAAGAAGCTAAGCTATCATCAGCTTGTGAAGGTAAAAATACTTTTGCATTAAACAAATCAGAGCGCACGAGACCAGCATTAGCACATGCTGCAGATGGCGCTAAACCAGAAATACCACAGAATGATGCAGTGACAACGTTTTTCGGTTGCACAAATCTATTTTTAGGGGCGATTAACTGTGGATCTACATCATATACAGAATTCATTAATGTTCCCCATAGCTTGTTAATTCGCACACTAGGCTGCTGATACGTATTATTAAATGTATACAGTGACTGATTGTTATCATATCCCATCCATACACCAAGAGAAACATTCGGGTTATAGCCAACTAGCCACACGTCTTTGTAGTTTTGTGAAGTACCTGTTTTAGCGGCAAAGTCAGAAGAGAATTTTAATGTATTTCTTGCGACTGTACCTGTTCCTTTTGTTAACACATCTCGTAACATATCTGTAATGATATATGAAGTTTCAGGACTAAATACTTGTTCAGGTTTAACTTCGTGTTTATATATGATATTTCCATTTTGGTCTTCAATTCTATCGATCATATAAGAGTCTATGAATTGACCACCATTTGCAAAAGTTGCAAAGGCATTGGTGTTCTCTTCAACAGTAATACCTTCTTTTACGCCTCCGATACCAGCTGCAATGTTTGTGAAGTCATCGGGCTTTAGGGTTGTAATCCCCATCTTTACTAAATAATCGGCAGGGCGTCTGTTAAGAATACTATGATATAGTCGTAAAGCTGATAAGTTTTGTGAATCTGCTAATGCCTCACGTGCTGGAATTAGTCCTCGTTCATCACTAGTAATATAGTTGCTCGGGCTCCAGCTACCAATCGAGAATTTTACGTCGACTAATGGGCTACCTGCACCGATTACACCGTATTCTATTGCAGGTGCATATACGAGTAAAGGTTTCATTGTTGAGCCATTTGAGCGTTTTGCCTGTGTAGCATAGTTATAACTTTTTAATTCAAAATCACGACCACCGACAAAGCTTAAAATACGTCCGGTAGTATTTTCAATTAAAATACTTCCAACCTGTACAGGCATTTGAACATCAATTTCTTCACCTGTTACAGGGTCTTTGTCTTTAACAGTGTAAGTATGACCGTAAGTTTTAAAGTTTTCCGCTGCGCTTTGCATCGAATCGTACATATCTTTATTAATAGTTGAATAGATACGATAACCTTTTGAGCGGACATCACGATCTGCTAAAATCGTATACTTTTCTTTTAATTTTGTTTCATTTTTTAAGCGTTCTGGATCAACACCATCTGCTTCTGCTAGTTTTTCCGCAATAATGTCTCTTGCGCGACTTTCAAGCTCATACGTTAGCCAAGGATAGCGATCTTCTGCGCGCATCTCCGGTGAACGGAAGTCAGCAGTGATATCGTAAGCAAGTGCTTCTTTATATTGAGCTTCGTTAATATAACCTGCGTCTTTCATACGATAAAGTACAGTTTTCATACGATCAATACCCGGTTGCAGAGCTTCTTTACTTTTAAGTACACCTGTATTTGTGAAAGGTGTGTAAGCAAAAGGTGATTGAGGTATACCAGCTATATATGCTGCTTGAGGAAGTGATAAATCCTTTGCTTTTACATTGAAAATACCTTCAGCAGCTGTTTCTACCCCTGCAATGTTTCGACCGGAAGCGTTACGACCATAAGGAATTATGTTTAAGTAGGCCTCTAAAATTTCTTCCTTTTTCATAAAGTGCTCTAAACGCATCGCAAGTAAAAGTTCTTTTGCTTTTCGTTCATAAGATACTTCATTTGTTAATACTTGGTTTTTAATAAGCTGCTGTGTTAGTGTAGAACCACCTGTTTGTGTAGAAGAGTTGGTTACGTCTTGAAGTAACCCGCGGATGACGGCTTTCGGAACTATTCCGTTATGTTCACGGAAATACTCGTCCTCTGTCGCTAATACCGCATTAACAACATCAGGTGAGACAGCGTTTAATGTTGTTACTCGACGGTCTAAATCTGTACGTAATTTTCCGATATAAATATCGTTGGCAAAATAAATCTCACTTGTTGAATCATAGTTGAAAATTTCTTTTCGTAATTCTTCCTTAGAGCGTAGTGGCTCTTCTTTTACAAGTGAAGCAAAATAGCCAGCGCCAACTGAACCGGCAAATACAGTGCCTACCAATGCAAAGACTAAAAATAGTAAAAATAAGTTCCAGGCAACACTTCCTGAAATACGTAATTTCTTCATCCATTTTTGTTGAATTAATTCATCGATCTTTGCATTGATTTTCTCAATCCAATCTTTCAATGTATCGACCTCCTAAAATCTTGTCTATTATAGCACATATTGATTTAGGTCGAACATAATTATTGACAATGAAAAAGAATCGTTTAGAATTATGCTTATAGTTTTCTAGCGAAGAAGAGCTTGCAGTAGTGTCTATATTCCCTGTATAGAGAGCCAGCGGTTGGTGAAAGCTGGTCATAATGTAGAGACGAATTACGTGCTTGGAGCTTAGACGTGCGCGCCTGCGATAAAGGCGGTTGAATGAAGAGGAAGATGGATGACATCTTCAAGCTGGGTGGTACCGCGTTAGTTTATAACGTCCCTGCATGCAATATTTTGCGTGTAGGGACTTTTTTGTTTCTCCCTACACGGAATTATTAAACCCTTAGGAGGAATAAAAATGACGAACGAATTATTACAAGACTTAGAATGGCGCGGATTGTTATACCAACAAACTGATGCTGAAGGTATGGCCAAATTATTAGATGAACAATCTGTATCTTTATACTGCGGTGTTGATCCAACTGCGGATTCTATGCATATTGGACATATTGTGCCTCTTTTAACGCTACGTCGATTCCAAAAAGCGGGTCACCGTCCAATTTTATTAGTTGGTGGTGCGACTGGGATGATTGGAGATCCATCTGGACGCTCTGAAGAACGCCAATTACAAACGGTTGAGCAAATTGATAAAAATGTTCAAGGTATTCGTAGCCAATTAGAGCGTATTTTTGAATTTGCAGAAGATGGTAATGGTGCTCAGTTAGTTAATAACCGTGACTGGATTGGCAATATAAATACGATTGAGTTTTTACGTGATTATGGGAAATTAATTAACGTGAACTACATGTTAGCAAAAGATACAATTGCATCACGCCTTGATACAGGGATTTCATTTACTGAGTTTGCGTATACATTAATTCAAGGTATTGATTACAATCATTTATACAACCATTACAACTGTCGCATTCAAGTAGGTGGCTCTGATCAGTGGGGGAATATTACGACTGGTTTAGAAGTTATTCGCAAAACACATGAGGAAGAGACAAAAGCTTTTGGTATCACAATTCCGTTAGTAACGAAAGCAGACGGTACAAAATTTGGTAAAACAGCAGGTGGCGCTGTATGGTTAGATAGTAAGAAAACATCTCCATATGAGTTCTACCAATTCTGGATTAACGCTGCGGATGCTGATGTTGTAAAATACTTAAAAATCTTCACATTCCTTTCTCGTGAAGAAATTGAAGCTTTAGCAGTATCTGTAGAAGAGGAACCACATTTACGTAAGGCACAAAAAGCGCTAGCAGAAGAAATGACTCGTTTAGTTCATGGTCAAGAAGCATTAGACCAAGCAATCCGCATTACAGCTGCTTTATTCTCAGGTGACTTAAAAGCACTTTCTGCTGATGAAATGAAGGATGCGTTTAAAGATGTTCCTTCTATTGAAATGGCGAAAGAAGATAAAAATATCGTGGAGTTACTTGTGGAAGCAGGTATTTCTCCTTCAAAGCGTCAAGCGCGTGAAGACGTAACGAATGGCGCGATCAGCGTGAACGGTGAAAAGGTCACTGAATTAGAATATGTCATCGACAGCAAAGATCGTTTAGAAGATGCATTCAGCATTGTTCGTCGCGGCAAGAAAAAATACCATATGGTGAAGTTTGTTTAATTCAGACTTATACAACAAGACATCCCCTCAATATTTGAGGGGATGTCTCTTTTGGATGGAAATCAACCCCTCTCTTTGCAGAAGAGCCATACTTTTATTTTTAACTATCTAAAAAACTAGGAAGCTTTATGTGCTCATATTCTTGGGGGTGAAGCAAATTCGCGAGCTTTAATGCACCCTCTATAAGGCGTGGTGATGGACGACAATAAAGCCATTCCTCCATTACGTAAAGCTGTTTCGTTTTAACAGCTCGAAGCACCTGCGCATTGGAACGTTTTAATAAATTGGCCGGTTGAATACGCTCAAAGGCAACTCCTACCCAAGCCATCATAATATAGTCTGGGTCACGCCTTACTACATCAGCCCAATCAGTTTGTACGCTTGCAAGTTCTACATCCTGAAACAGATTTTGCCCACCGGCAATGGCACTAATTTCAGTTAGCCAATTAATATTCCCTGGAGTAAAGATAGGATTTGGCCACCATTCCCAATAAAGAGTAGGTTTTTTAGGAATCGTTTGAGCAACTGTGCGAAGACGATCGATACATTGTAAATACTCCTCAGAAATTTCTTTAGCACGACCTTCAACCCTACAGGCTTTCCCTAAAGTATGGAGATCCTGTGCGATTTCCTCTAATGAATTAGCATTAAAAACAATGTGGGGAATATTTCTAGCTTGTAACGCTTCAATATTTTTTTCCATGCCGGGGACACTTAAGGATGCGAGTACAAGATCAGGCTGTAATGCTTCTAATGCATCCATATCAATTGATAAATCTGGGCCAAGTTGAGGTAAGTCTTTTACTGCTAATGGCCAATCCGAAAAATCATCGACACCAACAAGCTGATCAGTCAGGCCTAAATAAGCAACAAGCTCGGTATTACTCGGACAAATTGAGATTAAACGCATCTTCTTATCTCCAATTCTTTTTAAGAAAAGTATAACGAGTGTTGTGGTCACATACAATGCCCGAACGATGTTCGCAATAAAAAGCATGCCTACAAGAGACATGCCTTTTGCTTACTTATTAAGAAAGTGCGATAGCTTCAAGTGATTCTTCTTTTTTCGCTACAGGGCCCATCGCATTTGTAATAATTTGTTTAATGTCTTCTAAAGTTGCTTTACGTGGGTTTGTTGCAGCGCATACATCTAAAATTGCGTTTTTCGCTAAGATTTCAATATCCTCATCTTTCGCGCCTAATTCGCGGAAGCCACTTGGAATGTTCAAATCTCTAGAAAGATTTTCGATTGCTACAATTGCTTTCTCAGCAGCATCACGTTTACTTAATGCTTCAACGTTCTCGCCTAACAATTCTGCGATTTTTGCAAAACGCTCAGTACGTGCTGTTAAGTTGAAGCGGCAAACATGTGGCAATAGAATAGCGTTACATACGCCATGTGGTAGATTATAGAAACCACCTAATTGATGAGCAATTGCATGCACATAGCCAAGGGATGCATTATTAAACGCCATGCCTGCTAAAAATTGTGCGTAAACCATTTGCTCACGTGCTTCTAAATCTGCACCGTTTGCATAGGCACGTGGTAAATATTCAGGAACAAGCTGAAGTACCTTTTCTGCACATGCATCAGTAATTGGTGTTGCGTTTGTCGACACAAATGATTCGATTGCATGTGTTAATGCATCTAAACCAGTAGCCGCTGTTAGAGCAGGAGGTAAGCTAATCATTAACTCAGGGTCATTAATCGATAGTAGTGGAGTAACATGTTTGTCCACGATAGCCATCTTCACTTTACGAGCTGTATCCGTAATAATTGTGAAGCGAGTCATTTCACTTGCTGTACCAGCAGTTGTGTTAATAGCGATTAATGGAACCAGTGGGTTTTGTGATTTGTCAACGCCCTCGTAATCATGTATGCGTCCACCATTCGAAGCAATAAGTCCGATACCTTTTGCTGCATCGTGTGCACTACCGCCTCCAAGAGAAACGATTGAATCACAGTTTTCAGCATGATACACTGCAATCCCGTCTTCAATGTTTTGATCTGTTGGATTTGGTTCTGCTTTCGGGAAAATTGCTACATCTATTCCAGCAGCTATAATGATGTTAGCAATTTGTTCAGAGAGACCTAATTTGTGTAAGCCCTCATCTGTTACGATTAATGTCTTTTTCACTTCTAAATCATTTAAACGTTTACCAACTTCTTGAATTGCTCCAGGTCCAAATAAGTTTGTTTTCGGCATAACAAATTGCTTTAGAACGTCTGACATAATTCCAACCCCTTTAAAATAATTGTTATTGCTTGAATGATGGCGAACCACCTTTCGAAATTCATAGTATTCTATTCCATGTAAAAGTTCAACTCGTATTTTTATTAAAATTGTTAATTTTAATCATGTTATTATTTTACAAAAAAGATAGATAGGTTTTTGATATGATGAAAGGTTGGGTTGTCTAAGAGTGTTGAATTGAAGACGTTTTGAAAATTGTTTTCCTATGAAAGTAAAATATATTTTTTGGAATATGGTTCTATTTTAAAGAAGTATTGAATAGTAAATAACTGATAATTTGTTATTAATATATTAGTAGTGATTATGTTGTTTTTTAATTGTGTAATTACTATTTTAAAGTACATAAAATCGTCATACTTTATAGGAATATTTAAAATTATTCGACCCTCCTTTTTAAATTTTTTAAGGAAATCCATAATGCGAGAGTTACATAAAGAATGACAGTATATCCGAGTAATGCGCACATGTAAAAAATTTCCTTTGAATCTGAACTGATTGGAGGATAACCACTGTGAGCATTAAAATGATATATTTCCTGCTTATAACCGAACCAAATAGCTACTAATAAAAAGTTGATTAGAAGAAGAGCCAGTAAAGCTTTTTTATGAAAAGTGATGTGCAGCAGACTTTCTTTAAAAGTAATTGGACACTTTGTTTCCTTGCTTTTAAAGGGAACTAAGAAAAAAATCATGATGCCACTATAGACTAAAACCAGCACAGTAAGTTCAAAACTCCTCATTAATTCCTCCTTTGAATTTCTAATATTTCCTATTTAGACTTCCATGAAGATAAAAGGGTTCCTTTTTCATTGATATATATATTTACAAACTGAAATGAAAAAGTTTTTATAATCTGGGCACTTTTCAGGGATATTTGCAATTTTATTGAATAATATTTCAATGAAGATATATTCAATAAAGGGGTGGGGGAAATGTCAATTAGACATGAACAAAAAGAACAACGAAGGGCCTTAATTTTACAATCTGCATTAGATTTGTTTATTCGGAAGGGGTATGGTGAAACGAAAGTAGCTGATATCGCTAAAGCTGCTAATATGAGCATTGGGTTGCTTTTTCATTATTTTGACTCTAAGGAAAAGCTATATGAAGAGCTAATTCGCATAGGGTGTGAAAGACTTCAGATGGATTTTAGTTTTACTAATGAATCACCATTAGCAATTTTTACAGCTGCTGCGGAGGATTTGTTTGACATGATCTGTACAAACCCATCTGCAGCGAAAATGTTTGTCCTAATGGAGAATGCACAACATCTTGATTCCTTGTCGGAGGATTTAAAAGAAATGCTTATGGAAGCAGATAAATTAATTAAAAAGAGTATTCCATTAATAGAGAAGGGGCAATTGCTAGGTGAAATTAAACAGGGGAATGCTGAAGCGCTTGCAGTAGCATTTTGGTGTTCTATTCAAGGGATCGCTCAATACATTGCGCTGCATCCCGAGACTCCATGTCCCAATGCGATGTGGATTATTTCAATCCTTGAAAACAGGGAGGGGATTGAAAAATGAAAACTAAACGCAACATAATAATCTTTATAGTTGTTGTTTTACTATGTGGTTGGCTTGGCGTTTTTGTAGATCGCTTCGGCCCTGAACAGCCTAGAGGTGACACACTTGGGATGGGGATTTGGCTAGTATTTCCGCTGCTGACAACTATACTATTACGTGTCTTTGCGGGAGATGGTTGGCGAGATATAGGCTTATTGCCTAATTTAAAGGGTAACATAAAATGGTATATTGTCTCGCTCCTAGTCTATCCTGTCGTCACTTCTATAGTTTTGTTAGTAAGCTATCTATTTGGCTGGATGGACTTTTCGGATTTTAATTTAAATACATTAGTTTCAGTTTTTGCTGGTGGTTTACTGATTCAATTTGTTAAAAACTTTTTTGAGGAATCAGTTTGGAGAGGTTATTTGACAAGTAAACTTTTAACGTTAAAAGTAAATGATTTTTGGTTGTATTGTATTGTTGGTGGTATTTGGGGAGCGTGGCATATGCCGTACTTTTTAGTGTTCCTATCAGAAAGTGATATCCTTAGTGTGCTTCCTGTAAATAGGTGGATATTCGCGTTAATAGGTATTGTGACGATGATTTGCTGGACAGTAATGTATACAGAAATTTATTTAATGACGAAAAGTATTTGGCCGCTTGTCCTTATGCATATGACAGAAGATGCACTTGTGAATCCACTAATTCTTGATGGCTATATCAAAATTGCTCAAGGGAAAGAATTCCTTGTTTCTCCCACGGCAGGCATTGTTACTACAATGCTTTACCTATTGGTCGGGCTTTTATTACGAACTAAACGGAAAAAGCTTCAACTGCAACTGAAATAGTTCAAGTTTTATAAACTCGCTTTCAAAGAACGGTTGAATACAGTTAACATCTTACCCTCTACTTATATTATAACCCCATCTGAAAATTATTTATAGACTACATTTTCGCCCATTCCTTACCTTATACTGTTATACGCAAGTCAAAAAAAGTATAAGGGGTGCGTTTATATGAATGACAAAGAAAATATCTTAGATCCCGGTCCGTTTTTTCATGGTACTAAAGCAGAACTGAAAATCGGAGACCTGCTTGAACCTTTGCACTTATCCAATTATCAGGATAAAAAATCTAACCATATCTATTTTACTGCAACATTGAGCGCGGCTAAATGGGGTGCTGAATTAGCAAGATCTAACTCAAAAGAGAGGATTTATATTGTAGAGCCATTAGGTGATTTTGAAAATGATCCGAACGTAACTGACAAACGGTTTCCTGGAAACCCAACGCGTTCTTATAGGTCTAAATCTCCTTTGAAAATAATAGCTGAATTAAGTTCATGGGAAAGACATTCCGATGAAGAAATAGATCATATGCTTACATCTTTAAAAAAGTTAAGTGAACAAGGACGAAATGTAATATACGATTGATTCTCACATTATTACAACACTCCCACCAAAGACATGAGCTAGTGGGGTAATTACAAGCTTATAACAGGAATGAGGAACTTTACATGAAGAAAATGGGGTTGCGTAAGCAGCTCTTTTTTCTTTGTTGAACTAACAGCGCATTTAATTGAAAGAGGAAAAAATTACATATATAAAATAAGGCAATACATTGTTAAGATTTGATAGGTAAAGTATTCTATGTAATATAATTGGAACGGTGACGTTTTTCCAACAATGAAAACGTTTTTTTTCTGACTGTGCAGGTTAGTGTAATAAGAAATTGAAATTATTTTTGGGGATAAAAATTAATCATAGAAAAGAAGATAAAAACAATATTGGAACAACTAGATTACCACAAAAAGACCGTATTACTGTATTAGAATATTTAGAACATAGAGAGTGGGGAGTGGCATTAGAACACCTATGTGCAACCATTTGTGAAGAAAATATTCTTATTTCAGAGAATGTTGTTCACCTGATTAAAGACACTTCACAACAAATGGATATTTGGGATGAGATTAAGGAAGAAATTAAAGATTTTATTTAATCATTATTCAAGAAACGGGTGCGATTGTTCAATATTCAGTCGCTTTACTTTTCCCTACCAATTGGTAATTTTTAACACTTAATAACTAGCCAATATTAAATAAAGAAAGAAGGAGGGGTATTCAAATGTTAGATACAGTATACGTTAGTATTCGTCATATGAATTTTTGGTTTGGAGAATATGGACTTTGTGATAAAAGCTGTAATGTTGAGATATCAATTTATTCAGATGCTAATAAGGTCAATAAATTGGGTTTTTTTGAAATTACCACTCAGATAAGTCTAGCTTATTTATATAACAACGAATTAAACCACGAAGAAGATTATGATTACAAGAAGGAAATTGAAGAATTTTTGAATGATGATTCTCAGATAATATACAATTATATATATCCGAGAGGTGATGAAGATTTAATATATCAGGTTGCCCATTTTGCCCCTTTAAACAGAAATAATCATAAACCCGTTTATATCGATATGTGGACTAAGCTTTCAGGTGAATTTGACATACATGAAATTAAGAATTGTGTAAAAATATTAGTTAAAGAGTTCTTCTCCGAAAATGTCTCAAATGTTCAATTTCTTGATATTCCAACATACGATGAAACTAAAAATGCATATGATGAGATTATAGGTATATTTAAAGATTAAAAAGTAAGGTATGAACAAAATTATAAGATTGTGAAGAAATATACTTAAAGTAACGGGGTGCTTTAGTTAAATTTCGATTCGCGAACTACTGACACTAAAATACCCCTAATTTAACCCTTGATCAACCCTAACTAAAAGGGTTTCAATATATTTAATTGCAAAGTTTCGCAAAAGAAAAAAGCCTCGGAATCCTTGAATTAACAAGTTTTCTAAGGCTTTTTTTTGTTGCTAAATGCAACGAAATTTTATTAACGAGAGTAGAATACAACTCAACTAGAAAACGCAGTAACACCAATAGTTTGCGGTATATATTTATTTTTTAGCCCCAGAATTAGCCCCAATACTATCACTGAAAATCTGAACTGTTTCTTCTTCAAGTTCTTTTAATACATGTCCATACACTTCATAGATCATTGCAGGTGTATTTCCTAAACGTTCGGCAATTACTTTCACATTGACACCTTTATTTAATAATACGGTACAGTGTGTATGGCGTAATCCATGAAGTGTGATTTCAGATAGACTTGCTTTTTCTACCACACGTCTAGTCATATAAAGTAGTCCAGAATCCGAAATTGGTTCACCTGTTTGATAGGAGACGAATACATAACTTGTATCTTTAATTTTCTTTCCGAAAGCAAAAAGAGTGGCCTTACACCATGTATGGTATTTCTCTAGTTGTGCAAGTACAGATTTTTCAACTTTAATCGTACGTAGGCTATTTTTAGTTTTAGGGGGACGTGTCCCTTTTTGATCTCGAGTACGTTCAATAGTAATTGTATTGTTTTTGAAGTCGATATTTTTCCATTGAAGTCCGCACGCTTCACCTCTACGAATACCTGTATAGGCGATCAATAGAAGGAAAGTATAATTTGTAATGTTTTCTGTTTCCTTAGCGGTTTTTAAAAACAGGCCTAATTCTTCAGGAGTTAGATAATTTTCATCTGCTTTATTGGAAACGTTCGCTGTTTCATCAAATGCAATTTTGGTAAAACGATTTCGAAGTAAAATTTCTTCTTCTACTGCAGCGTTGATAGCAATTTTAAATAAATTGTGGAGCAATCTAACTGTACTTGGCTTATATGTCTTTTCTAGCTCATTAATATAATGCTTTTGATAGATAGCTTTCGTAAGTTGTTGCAGCTTGAAATGTCCGATTAATGGCTTCATTTGTAAACGGATAGCCATTTCACGTTGTTTACGTGAGGTTACTTTCCATTTCTTTTGATTGGATTCGTACCAAATATCTAGCCATTGGCCAACAGTTAGGTTATCATTTTCAATATACTTTATTTCACCGCGCAGCGTTGCAGCCTTCACTTCCAGTAGGGCTTTTAATGCTGCTTTTTCTGTTTTAAAGCCACTTTTCTTTTTCTCTCTCCGCTTTCCGGCCGCATCATAATACTTATGCCTAAACATCCATAGTTTTTCATTATTTGTATTGAAATAGTGATATATTTCAGGTTCTTTTGCTGATTTATATAGTTTCACCTTGTCCATTCCTTTCATGCTTGGGCGGCGTGTGTACAGGAATAGGTGAGTTAATAATAATGTTATCTAATCTTGATATTCAAATTCATCTGTCATTTCACTTATTTTGTTAATAATTTTTTGTATATCATTTTTGGATAGTGTTCTATTGTTTAATTTCGAAGCTATAACTCCTAAATTGTAAATGGTATCGAAATCAAAAGAGTTAGATGACATTGTGAATGAACGGAATAGATCATCGACCTGTTTCACAGATGTAATTCGTTTATAAAAGTCTTTTGCAGTGTCTTCACCCCCACTTTCTCCGAAGTAAGAAACGTGAAATGTTTTGAAATACTCTGAGAAAGTTAATGAACTAACTTCGTTCACGATGCTTTTAGGTAAAAGACCCAGTCGGTTTATGAAATCACCACTGTGTTTTAATAGAAATAAATAGGAGTAATTCACATCTAAAGCGTTAGATAATAGTGAAATTTGCTCATTGTTTAAATAGATGTTCACATCATTCTCTATTTCTTTCAGTGTACTTTTAGGAATGTTTGTTTTTTTAGATAAATCATCGAGCGTGATGTAATCTGCTTTATTGTCAAACTCTGACCTAGCTTGTTTGATAGTTTCGCCAAATGTTGGAATAGATCGGTTTTTTTTAAAATTTTCCTTTGCCATTTCGTGAAATTCATCAATATAACCAGCTTGGAGCATTAATTCGCCTAGAGGAATATCTAAAGATGCGCTTATATCTCTTAATGTTTCAAGAGAAGGTGCGTTTTTATTCAACTCCCACATCCGAACTGTACTTTCAGCTTTATTCAGTTTTTTCGCCAATTCTTTTTGTGTTAAATTACTTTCTTTCCTATATTGCCTAATTAATTCACCTAATGTTTTTTCGCTCATGGTGTTCCTCCTGAAACCTCATTTTATAAACATTAAAACATTTATATTGCGGATTTACAAGAAAAAACAGCATTATAAATGCTTGACCGCATTATTAATGCTGTGGTAGTATTTGTTTACTGATAATCAGGAGGGTTGCAGATGAAAAAACCATTAGTACAACTAAAACAATTTAGAAATGAGAAAAGGCTAACACAACAAGAAATGGCGGACTTCATAGGTGTTTCGTTATCCATGTATGAAAAAGTAGAACGTGGCTATATAAAAGCATCGAGAAATTTTATGGATGCTATAAAAGCTAGGTATTCGCAAATTGATATTAATAAAATTTTTTTTGAATAAAACAGCATTATAAATGCTTTGTAGGAGGGTAAACAATGATTCCAGCAAACATTGAAGTCAATCTTGATAAACAAGCTATCCGAGAGTACATAGAGAAGAGGCTTGATGAAGAAGTAAGAGAAGTATTGTGGCTGATAGACCTAAACAAGATGGCGGAGCTAATGAATATGTCACCACGTTTTTTAGAGAGTGAAGTTGTATGTGATGTGCGCATGCGAGCAATTGAAATAAAAAAATCAAGAAAAAGATGGTGGCCAGCGAGACAAGCTTTTGAAGTTATTAGTGCAATAACGAATGAATGGTGAAATACACAGCTTGGGCGGCGTGTGTACAGGAATAAGTCATAAATGAAAGTTGGTGAGAAAGTGGCAATTAAAGAAAAAGAACGGATATTACTAGTTGTACCAGAAAATATTCCTAGTGAATTAAAACAATTGAAGAATTGGGTACTGTGGAAAGCAGAATGGGATGATAAGCAAAAAGTATTTACAAAAGTTCCATATAGAAGCAATGGAAGATATAAGGCATATTCTAATAAACCTGAATCATGGGATACATTTGAAAAAAATTATGAAGCTTATGAAAATGGCATTGGGGAAGGTATAGGATTTGTATTATCCGATACAGACCCATATGCGTGTATTGATATAGATGAAATTTCTAATGTCCATGATTTACCTGAGTTAGCACAGGAAATTGTTAATTTGTCATATTCAGAACTTTCACCTAGTGGCCAAGGTATTCATGTATGGGTCCGTTATAAACATGATAAAGAGACATATATGAATAAAAACGTCAAATTAAAGTATGAAATATATGATAGAAAAAGGCTCATTACTTTCACTGGTGAAGCATTAAATGATCTACCAATAAGTGAAGGAAAAGAAATTGAATCGTTTATTGAAAAAGTATTTAAACGGGAAGAAACAGTCTCTGCACTTCCACAACAATCTAATGAACATGGTAAAGCTGCACTATCTGAATCAGAGATAATAAAAATTGCGGAAAAGAGTAAAAATGGTAATCGATTTAAATTATTCATGAATGGCGGTTGGGAACAACTCTATAGCTCTCAATCAGAGGCAGATATGGCATTTGTGAATGATTTGGCATTTTGGACTAATTGTGATTATCAAATGATGGACAGTATTTTTAGAAAATCTTCCTTAATTCGTGATAAGTGGGATCGTAAACAAAATAGAACTACTTATGGTGATGAACAAATTAATAAGGCGATTCGAGAGTGTAAGAATACTTTTATTCCAGATCAAAAAATTGATTTGATTCCATATGGATACCAAATAAAACATGGTGCGCTTTATCAAATTTCTGAAAAGGTATTACGTGATGGATCCGTAGAGCAGAAAGAAAATTTAATTTGTAGTCAGTCTCCTTTGATAGTGAAATCATTTGAAAATGTTGAAACGGATGATTTGTATTATGAATTGAATTGGAAAGACGAACATCGACTTAGAAAAGCTATTGTTCTCGCTTCTCAAATTGGTTCCAGAAAAGAGTTAGTTATGTTATCCAATAGATCACTAGCTGTCACAGAAAATAATGCGAAAAACATGATTGATTACTTTTATAGTTACTTAATGCATAACAAATCTAAAGTAACACGAGAACATTTGGTTAGTCGAATAGGCCATATTAAAGGTTATTTCGTTCATCCGATGCTGACAAATGAAGTAATGATTAAGCCAAATGATTTAGGAGAAAAGCAGCTACTAGATGCCTTTCAAACGTCTGGAACAGATGAAGAGTGGATTGAACATGTTTTAAATCCTATTAAAAAGCATCCCAGAGCATTATTAATGGTACTAGCTAGTTTTGCATCTGTTCTATTAAATGATTTGAAGCTGCAGCCTTTTGTAATTGATTTTGCTGGTGAAACATCAAACGGTAAAACTACTATTCTACGAGCCTGTGCAAGTGTTTGGGGAACAGACACATTAATGAGTGAATGGAACATTACAAAGGTAGCAGCAGAGCGTAAAACCACTTTCTTGAATAGCTTTCCTTTAATACTGGATGATTCACGAAAAGCGAATGAAAAAATACTAGGAGATTTCATTTATAACTTTAGTGGTGGGCGTTCAAAGGGGCGCGGTTCAATAACAGGGAGCCAGCAGGAGTTTACTTGGAATAACATTTTAATTTCAACTGGTGAAGCCAGTCTTACCACATACGCTGAACAAAAAGGAGGAGTGGCTGCACGTATTATCTCTATAGAAGGGATTTCATTTGAAAATGTGAAACCTAGTTTCTTTACTAGCTTACATAACGGAATCGACTCTTATTATGGAGAAATCGGCAAACACTTTGTAGGGAAATGGCAACAGCATAAAACAAAGCTCATTCCTGAGTTTATGGAGTATGTAGAAGTATGCCAGAAAAAAGCCGAGAGCAATCCTGTTATTGTTCGTGTTGCTCGTAACTTTGCAGTCTTAGTTTTTACAGCCAAGTTACTGAATATTTTCTTCAAAACAGATATTGATCTGTTGCAGCTATACAGATTATTTGATGAATTGGTTTCTGAGAATAAAGCATTGGACAAGCCTAAGCAACTACTTGAAATGATGCTACAGGATTTAGATTCGGATCGTGGATCGATTTTTTATAATTATGAATTGAGCCGGCCCATGAAAGCCATTTATAAAGGTGGCTATCTTTGGATTACACCAAAGTATTTGAAAGATTTTTTAGGTGTAGAAGAAAAAACTATTAGAACAGCATGGTTAAAACGTGGATATACAACAAAGTTCGAAAATAGAGGAAAAGAAGTAGATTACAAGCAAGTTCGTGCTGGAAAACACAAATTTAGTGGAATCTCGATTAATCGAGAATACGTACTTGAACTAGGGTTTGACTTTTCATACGAATGATTTGTCTTACACTGTACAACAAATTCATTAGATTTTTGTGTATGTTGTACACTCCAAAACTCAATGGTATCAATGGTTTATCCCTAACAATACAAAATGTACAAAATGTACAATGAAAAAATATATATTCGTATAGAGGTTACATCAAATCATTTTAAAATTAAATATTTATATAGGTATTGTTTTAATGTTGTACATGTGGACATTTTGGACAAACGTCTATAATCGTTGATATATCAAGGTTTAATCTGTACAACAAATAGCGTTTTGTGTTGGACAATGTACAAAAGGAGCTTTACAGATTATGAAATACTTAGGTAATCGAAGGATGACAAAGGCCATTAAAGAGATGGCGAGAGCCAGAAGAGAAAACATGTTTGAAGGATTAACCGATGAAGAAATTTGTTCCGAAGTACCGATTGCTCAAGCATACTTTTATGAATTTCAAGTAGGGAGAGGTATAGGCATATTTGTACCAGATTGTCCTATATGTGGTGCTACTCATTTACATGGTGCTCACAATAGTCCAGAGGGATTGAGAAGTCCATACTGTTTAGTCACAGACGAACCTATCCCTAATATCTATCAGTTGCAATTAGATTGGTTGGATGATGACAACATTCGATTAGCTTGTAAGTATGGAATTGAACAAAAGAAAGGATGATTTTTCATGAAAGAAATACGATGCACTAAGTGTAGGAAGTTATTACTTAAAGCAAATAAAGAGTATGAAGTAAGTACCGATTATTGCGAGTTAGAAGTACAATGCACACGGTGCAAAGCAATCAATCGTTACAAAGTTAAATAATATTAGAGACTCATGAAGTCCAGTAGCTGCACAGCAATGTGTATGTTATTGGGCTTTTCTTTATTAGGGGGTGTGGTAGTTGAGTTCAATTAGAAGTCCGGCCAGCATATGGGTCCTTCTGAGGCTTTATTTACGTGCGGGGCTTGCGAGCCCCAAAAGTGGTCTATTTTTATTCAAAAATTTTTACTTTCGCTTTCGCTTTGAGTAGTAACAATCCTAGTATTAATCAGATTTTCATACTCAGAAAGCGAAAGTAAGGAAAGTATACAAAGCGAAAGTAAGAAAGGGATTGAGAACAAATGAATATTAACATACGTGGTCCAATCATTTCAGATAGCGAGCAGCAGATTTATGATTATTTCAATATTCCTGCGACTAGTCCAGGTATTATCAATAAACAATTAGAATCTGCTAAAAAAACAAAGTCAACGAAAGTGAACGTTTTAATAAATAGTGGAGGCGGTTCTGTTTTTAGTGCTTCTGAAATTTATACAGCTTTAAAATCATTTTCTGGAGAAGTAGTCGTTCAAATTGTGGGTGTGGCTGCATCTGCAGCAAGTGTAATTGCGATGGCCGGTAGCCATGTTGAAATGTCCCCTACGGCTCAATTAATGATTCATAATGCAAGTGTTTCTGTACATGGTGATTATCGTGAAATGGATCATACAAGTGAATTTCTTAAAAATATTAACAAGTCTATTATGAATGCTTATACGGCCAAAACTGGTTTGAATGAAGCGAAATTAAAGTCCATGATGGATAAAACTACTTGGATGAACGCACAGAAAGCTAAAGAGTTAGGTTTTATTGACATAATCATGTTTGAACAGGAAATAGGTGCTGTTGCCAGTCTTGATATTCCACTGTTGAAAAATGGTGTTTTACCACAGGCTGTTATTGATAAAATGCGCCAGGAGTTAGCGCAAAAGAGTAATCAGGGAGGAACAAATAATAAAGCCATTCCGCCACAAAATAGAGACATGCAATTATTAAAAGCACATGGCAAGATGGCAGAAAATAATCATACAGAACAAATGTTAGTTCAAGCATTTAAAGCTTCATCTGGGGAAAAGGCTCAACAACAACTAGTTGAAAATAATAGTGTACCTGGAATGTCATTTACTGAATTACAAGAAGCAGCCGCATTAGCGGATATTTTAAAAAATGGAGTTGAATAAAGATGAAATTTGGAAAAACGCTAGAACAAGTTATTACGACAAATTTGAAAAATGGCATGTTGGATATACACCCTTTAAAAGTAAGTATTGAAAATATCATAGCTTCCCACATTCAAAGCGCAGAGGAGTCACAACGAAAGGCCTTGAATGCTCAAAATGAAGCAGAACAAGCACTTTCTAATTTCTTTCAAGAAGAGCAACTAATCAAAGAGCAAGCGCAGCGTAGCATCCAACAAAAAAAGCAAGAAATATTTGAATTGAAGCGTCAGCAAGAAATCAAAGCACGGGAATTAGCAAAGGCTGAATTATCGGGCGATCTTAACAAAGTACAACAATTGAAGTCCGCAGTTAAAGAATTAACCGAACAACTGGCTAATGAGCAAGTTTTATTACAAGGATATGATATTTCTCAAGAAGGATATTTATCATATGACCAACGTCAGGAATTGAAACAATTAATCATAGCTTATGAGAGTCATTATCCCACAACATATTCAGATTTACGGAATCTTAAAGGGTCATTGGATAAACTGATTGATTTTTTACAAGATCAATCAGAACAGCTACGAATCCAACAATTCAAGCACACTATCCATGCAAAAACAGCACAAGATACTGAACAAATTTGTTCACCAGAAGATCTGTTAAAAGAAGATATACTCGACTACTGTAAAAAAGCTCAAAATAATGTCAATCTAACTGAAATATATATGAAATGGTTAGATGTACGTGCAGACATATCTTTTAATGAATTTACAAGTCAACAAATTGAAGCGAAAAAAGAGAGTATCCGTAAATTTCATGAGGAAGAGGCCCAAAGAGAGTATGACCGTAAACAATCCATGTACGAAAGGAATACAAGAGCTATGGAAAGTGCTGAACAAAGAAGAAATCAAAAGATGTAAAAACTCTTTCCAAGTATGTGATTGCTGGTTGGATTAGAAGATAAATATGTGAAGTTTTACATTGGCCACTCTTTATGAGTGGTCTTTTACAAATGATTAAGTGTGCCAAGGTTTGTAGATGAAGTTTATATAGGGGTTTTTGGTGCTCAGAAAGCCCGCAGCGTTTTTAATGAATCGGGATGAGAGGTATGTTAAAAAGGCTGAAATCGATCTCAAAACAGGTGAAATAAATGCAGATATTCAAGTACCCGCTTCAATCGTTAGTTTTAAATACAACATTTATGTAGGTACTACACAACTTCACAGAGTAACTACAAAGATGATGAAAAGAAAGTGCTGCATGAAATCTATCGTATGGCATTCAAAAAGTTTCATCCAGATGTGTCTGGGGATGATGGAAGTAAGATGAAGTTTCTAACCAAGCTAAAGGAGCAGTGGGGTTTGTGAAAATGGCGGACGAAATTGTATTTAATCATATAATTATCAATGACCAGCAAAGCTGATTTAGCTGAGCTGGTCATAATAAAATAATTAAAACTTGAACTTGAATTTACTATTAGATTCAGGGATTCTAATCATTAAATATTCATTACTATGACCCTGTTTTCCATAATTTTTAAACTTGTACTGTTCATAGTATTTCACTAAGCTTTCAGTTTCAGTATATAGTACAAGTGGAAGTTGTATATCTTTAGATAATTTAATGAATTCGCTGATTATTTTGGAGCCTGAACCTTTAATTTTTGAATGTAATTGTACAATTTCTATAGCTTCTTTGTATATTTTTAACAGTCTCTCTGTGGCTTCTGTTAAAGTGGAGCAATATCTAAAATAAACCATACTTCCAAAATCTCTATTTGTTAAAGTAAAGACGCCACCTGAAATTGGTACTGACTGTAGATAATATTCTTTTTCTGACATTTGAATTGCCCATTTTATAAAAGATGCTACTTTTTTATTTATGACTGCTTTATTTTTCGTTATGTCTTCTTTTAATTGCCGACTATAAATAGGTGCATTTTCTCGAACAAATTTCATGTAATTCTGATCTTCTGTCAATTGTATAAAAACCTGATGTTCTTTATCTATTTTAGCCATTATTAAATAAATACCTCCCTAATGTTTTCAAAATTTTAAACAACTTAAAAGCGATAAAAATAACCTTATGTATTAACTGGATGCTTTTACTGCACCATTTACCATTTTAGGTAAATAGGAGTAAAAAGTACATGCGAAAAAACAGACAACTGTGATTAGTTATCTGTCTCATCAATAGCCTTTAATTGATTAGCTTTTTCAATTACCTCCTCAAAGGCTGCTTTAATTTCCTCGAGCGTATATTCAGCTTCCAGTAATTCCTGAATTGTTTGTTCTAATTTGTTCATTTTGATTTCCTCATTTAAATTTTATCTATCACGAACATTAATAATATTGAAACTGGTTAGAAATATCAAAAGAGCCGTGTTTATAGAGGTATATGGCAAGGCTATAGAGCATTTAGCATGAAGCCTAGCAAAACATCATTTATAGAAGAAACAGTGCATAGAATGCGCTCTGTTCCGTTTTTATAACGCGTGTCGATCGTACACAAATAAATAGTAGACCTAATTCAGAAAATTGGATGAAATGGTAATTATTGATGCAAATATTAAATGTGTATATAATTATTGAAAACAATTCTTTTTAGGAGGCTTTTCATGAAACTTGAAATTTCACATGATAACAATAAAATTTGTTTTAAAAATAGTGAGATAGGTTTCTATGGATATACTACATTTAACCAAGATTTATTCGAAAAAATAAATTCAGTAGGTTGGAGTGTTAATGATAAAAAATTTTTAAATAAAGAAAAAACTTATATAAAAACAGGATCGAAAAAATTAGGGAAATACCAATATCTGCATCAAATTGTTATGATTCATTGGTATGGTCTTGATAAATTCGAAGAGGCTAATCGCAAAAAGTTTATTGTAGAACATCACGATAATGATGGTTTTAATTGTCTCATAGAAAATTTATCGTTTGCGCCGGACAATGTGAATAAAGCAAAGGGATTAACATACGATCAAGAGAGACCTAATGCGTTACCAATTGTTGCTATTAATTTTTTCAAAGACTTTGATACGAAAAAATATCAAATTACTTTAGGCTTTAATATAGATTTTAGTATTAGGGAAGACGGCAAATTAAAATCAATTACGGCTTTATATTTAGTGTATGAAGACGATTTTAGGATAGTTATTAATGATGCTTCAAACTTACTTTATAATTTAATAGAATATAAAGAGTTTGATTTAAGTAAATTGCAATTAATTGATTACAAGTATACAGAGACAATTTATACTCAAAAATATGAGGATATGCCTCCTCTCATCGAAGTTGATGGGGAAATGGCGCTTGTACTAGATGAAAGGACAAGGTTAGTTTCAGTTGCACCAGACCCAGAATTGTACAAATGAAGAATAGTGATGGAAAAAGATCATTCCGTGATGAAAGGCAATAAAATAGTTTTTTTAAACACTTATCTCGGTAGGTGTTTTTTTAATTGTTAGATATTGATATATAATAATAGTAAGTGGATAGGGAGGGGTATAAATGAATTATTCTCATTTTATTAATGTCACAAAAAAAGTGTATAAACTCGCTTGTAATAGACAGAACAGTAACAGTGTTGAAGCTATTCAACAATTAGAAAATTATATGTATCAACTAACATTTGATGAAATAAAGTTTATTCAAACAATAATGTATTTAGGAAGAGATACAACAGATGAAGAACGTTTGAAATATTCTAATAGGGAATTATTTGAGAGCCAAAAACGTTATCTTGAAAGGAAATCTTGGAGTAAAAGAGAGCTAGAAGCTGATCATATTATCGCAAAAACCCCTTTAGATGAGTATCTTCAAAAAGGCTTAGAAATAGTAAAAAATCTTGATACTCAATTAAGTTGTGATAATAACAATTTAAACATTGAAAATGAACAAATACATGTAAAAAACCAAAAGGAGGCTAATTTTATGTCACAATACTATAAAATCGAAGTGGTTAGTGCGAGATTTGTAAACTCATATTTAGAAAAAGGATGGGTACTCATAGATACAACTAGGGAATTATCAAGTTTTGGAGAAATAACAATCACATATCATATGGGATACCCTACAAATTCTTATATTGCTGATCTAAAGGGGATAATTGAGAAATATGAAGAATTAGGCTTATTTGAAGAGCTCAAAAAACGTTTATGCGAAAAAGAAGGGATAAATTTTCAAGGTTTAAGAGAAGAATCGCTTTATTTGGGGAATCATCCCAAAAATGAAACAGTAAATTTTTTAAATCATTATGTAAATGTATTAAAGAATAAAAATGGCAACTATAATTATGTTGAACCTTCAAGCGAGAAAAAAGAAGAACCTAACATAAAAGAAACTGCTTCTGTAACAGTAAATGAAGATGATTTACCATTCTAAATCTAAAGATGCATCTAACATGGTGTAGCTTTTTATTATGTGTTTGTAATTAAAGAAAAATGCTTTTATGTATTTTGTTAATTAAACCGTATGACAATGCTTTTTCCTTTAGCATTGTCACCTTCTAACTAGAAGAAGATTCTTTCAAATACAAAGAAAACCAAAAGTAATTCAGTACAAGTGAGCTTTAATTCAACATTCATATTCTCACCACCTTTTTATTCAGTTAAAAATTATTCTATGCGATGAGGGTATATTATATTCCAACTGAAAGAAATTCAACGATTAATAGAAGTCTTTTCAGCGGAAAAATAAACTAGAGTATTATCGGCATACTAGCAGATGTTACCTATGGTTATTACTTTGCTAGTAGCAAATGAAATTTATACTAAAGAAATGGCAAACAAAAAGCCACTCATTTGAGTGACCTAATTTTTGACTAAACTTTCCTCGTAGCAATATTTATATAGTTCCGCAGTGACATAACAATCATGTAGTGCATCGTGTGATTTTAAATGATTTAATTTTAGGAAGCTTTTCAATGTAGACAATTTATGATTTTTCGTAAAGTCTATATGTTTACGAGATAAAGCTAAAGTATCTATAGCTTTAAATTTACGGTATTCGATTTCCTCTTTGTACATTGCACTTAGTAAAAATTTCATATCGAATGAGGCATTATGTGCAACGATGACATCATCTTTTAAAAACTCTAATAGTTGAGGTAAAATTTCTTTGATGCTAGGTGCATCCTTGACATCATCGTTACTAATGCCATTTATTTCTGTTGCATCATACGGAATACTTTTAGTAGGTTTCACAAAGGTAACAAACTTTTCTATTTCCTCAAAGTTCTCATATCGCACGGCAGCAACTTGAATAATTTCGTCCGTATTATTAGATAGACCTGTTGTTTCAAAATCTAAAACTATAAAATTTGGCACAAGTTTTCTTATTCTAGAATAGACTAGTTTGCTATCAGGAACGATGTTTAAATCTCTAAAACTGGTAACTTGCTGCGGTTGTTGTATAGTATTATTTGAATTCGGCTTTCCTCTAACAATTTCAATTTTAGTACTGTTAATAATATTATCAGCTATTTTTCGCTTTTCTTCCTCGATAATTTTTGTTTTTATTTCTTCCTCTGTTATATTAGGATTTTCATTTTGTAATTCAACAATACGTTTTTCTATTGGTGTCATAGCAGAAGGATTGTTCATTCTTAATTTAACTGTATAATCTTTTCTTTCCACCTCTTGCTTTTCGATAGGAATATCAATTTTTTTCTTTTTAGAGAATAATTTTTTAAACCAATTCACATTAAAAACCTCCATTTATATTCCATTTTAGGGAATTGCGGGTTGAAAGTACATACTAAAAATCAACTCTACTTTAAATCTGTGGAGTAGAAAACACACAGAAAATGTACTGTGCAGTTTTACAACTGGCTTAATGAAAGTGATAATCTTCCGGAGTCGATAGTTCAATGTACACCAGTGTTATAAAATTGGTTGAAATGGTAGACTCCGTAAATACATCTAATAAAAAAATATAATAATATTTAAAATAAGATATATTTAGAGAGAAAAAACAGGATATATCAAGGGGAGATTATTATGCAACAAATAGAAAGTCTAAGCAAAGCTATACAGTTTGCAGAAAAGTTAATTGTTGATTATTGCAAAGAAAAGCAAGTACATACTGAAGAGACTGTAATACTTTCTTTATTTAGAAAAATTGTGGAATTGAGCGATGGTGTTTTTGTGAATGCAGATCATGAATTAGAGGGGCCAGCAACACTTTGTTTCAGGGGTGTAATAGAAGCGTACTTATCTTTTGAATATATTTTATTAGAGCCAGAATCCATAAAACAAAGAGCGTTAGCTTATTATGTTAGTTACCAATATCAACACTTAGATGTAGGAAAACAAATAATAAGAGGAAAAGAAAAACGCCAGAATCCAGATGGAAAAGATAAAGAGTATTATTATAAGGTAATTACTGAGTATGAAAAGATATTACAGAACGATGAGCTTAGGGAAACTGTTAATGAATGGAAAAGGGTTAAAAAAGTAATTAATCAAAAAAGAAGTGGAAGACCAATTAATCCGAAGTGGCATTCACTTTATAATGGACCGAAAACTATTAATCGATTAGCTATTATAGTCCAAGAGCAAAAATATAAGGATAATGATCGTGATTTAGTAGCTGATTTATATAGTATGATTTCTGCTTCAGCACATAATTATCTCGCGTTAAATGCATTTTACACAAAGGATGGAGAGAAGATTCTTCAACCTATTCGATTTTCAGGAGTAGACAATAAAAGGGATTTTAACATAACCACTACAAGAGCTATACTTACTTCAGCTGCTTTTACATTTGTAAAAATTAAATTTCCTGAATACGAATCATATTTTGAAAAATTCTTCATGTCAATTGAAAGTGCATTAATAACTAATGAACAAGTATAGAATATATAGAAGACCACTCAGTGTGATGAGTGGTCTTACTTATGTAGTCCAAATATACAGTGATAATAGAAAGTATCGGGGAATAATCGTGAAATAATCTTTATATCCTTTGTGAATAGTTTTTTTATGTGAGACCATCCAGTTGAACAACTCTTTATATTTGAGATATGTGCTTTAAGGGAGCTGGCCCTAAATCAATAATTTTTATGATTTGAACACGGGTTACAGTTCCTTTTATTAAATTTTTAAGGAATGGATAGACATGTCCAACATAGTCATCTAAAGATTTACATTCAAGATTGGTTTGCATACGAATAAGAAATTTAACTTCACAATCGGTATAATTTTCTCCGTCAATGATTCTGGTGTTTGACCTTAAGACTTTTATTGTTGCAGAATTATTTTCAACGATAGTATTGTTTTCAATTTTTGAATAACAGGAATCTATAGAGGCAATACCTACTACACCGATCATATAGTTCCTCCTTTGGCTATAATTTAGGTTCAAATCATATTTATTAAACGTTACTTTTTATTATGTAGTTAATTGTGGAAATAAAAAAGGAAGTAATAGTGATGAGCCCTTTATATAATTTATTATACCGTTCTGTTTAAGTTTCCAATAGTGTTTAAGCACTAAACTTTTTTATAATGTTTTTTAGAAATGTATATATCTTCTATGTCAGAAATTTTGATAAATGTTTTCCCATTAGTGCTCACCTGAGGTGTTCCGTATACGATCACTGGAACCCCATTGTTCCATGAACCAGATTTATAAGGTAAATCACTCCAAATAATATCTGCCACAGTATCATCAAGTAGAATACTAAGGTTGTTGTTTGAGTTAGTATTTAGCCATATTCGTTTATTAGAATTTCTGATATATCCGCAATAAATACCTGATATATTATGAATAATCATTTTATCCCAATCAAAGAGTATGTCTTTTAATGGGAAACTTTTATTATTTACAGTGATATTCAACTTGGTATTATTTAAAGCACCTTCTAAATGCAGATTTAATATATTCCTTAAAGTTTTGCTTTTAGTTGTTTTTTTTGCAGGGTCAAGCGTAAAGGAATTTCTATTGTGCTCTTTTTTTGCACCAACATTCCCTGTTCCTTGCGTTTGAGTAACAGAACTGGATGTTGTGAAAAAATTCGTTTTCTTTAGTTTAATTTCATTTGGATTGACAATTATTTTAGACACTTTATTTTTTCCAGGGCTACTTGATATAGATTTTGATGAACTTTCCTTTGAGCACTTGCCAATATGATTTGCAGCAAAACAAGGCGGTTTGTTATCAGTGGAAGCTTTTCGAAAGCGTGCTTTTCCTTTACATTCAATACATTCTAAATGTTGTCTAAGAAATAATTTTTCTGGTTCTGGTAGTAAATTAAAATCGTAAGAATTATATCTAGTATTATTAAAAGTACAAAAAGCTGTATCCATATTTTCCTCCTAGTATGTTTAGTGGTATATCCCATTTGTTGTAATTTTATTGAAAAAATAAAAAACGGACAATCAAAAAGCGTTACTTTTTTTGTCCCACCGTAATGTCCTAGCGTATAAATGCTGAAACCTCATGCGGGAGTAAGTCTTAAACGATAAAATTTGATTTTTAATCATTAATTCTTTTAATCTTTTAAAACATGCTATTAATAAATATATATATATTCAAGCAGCTGCAGAAATGTGGTTGCTTTTTATTATGGCCAAAAGAAAAAACACTTTCAGCTGCACGATGAGCCGTAAGTGTTTTACTGTGTTTAAATTTTTTCTCCATCTTTCATTAGGAAGCTGATTTCATAATCAATTTCTAATGCTTCAGAAATCTTCTCTAAATCACTTTCACTGAAATTATTGCGTGTCATTTTGTTATGTAAGTTTTGGCGTGTAGTTCCTAATTTTTCAGCCAAATCCTTCACAGTCATGTCCTTTCTACCAAGAATAATTTTTATTTTTTCACTGGTAGTTAATCTCACAAAACCACCTCCTATCAGTAATTAGTATACCATTTTATATACTTGTAAACAAATTTATAAATAAAGTAAATCATAAAGTTTACTAAATTATTTACAAAGTACATTAATTAGTGTACTATTTGGTTATCAGCAAAATTGGAGCAGAAAATAACCATCAAGGGTTAGTCGGTGAATGGACAAGAAATAGCCGACATGCTGCGGGGAAGAGAGGTGAAACACTATGACATACTTTGGTTTTGTAATTTCAAGAGAAGATGAAGCGAATTTTCCTCACTTCTCGAATGTAACAGAGGCTCGTGCTTATTTCCAGAAACGCTATGGAGACCGTTACAACCTAGGGAGTAGAGAGAGACAATTCGATGGCTACTGGGGTGGTTATATTTACTTTGATGATGTTGATGGGCAACCGGTTCAAATCGGTGAAGATGGATCTGTACATGTAGTTTATTAATTTTTTAGCAATGGAAAGCGGGGTGAAAAACGATGGCATTTGAATACTTAGCAACGTACACAACATTTGAAACAGTAGCTGATATGGATCAGCATGTGGAAGAGCATATCCAGCAGCATTTTTATGAGTTAACAGAAACAGAACGTGCCATCGTTTATAAGCTTGCATCACACTCTCTTAACTATCCTGGGGTGTGTCACCTGAAAGCTTCCACAATTGCTGACAGCTTAGAGATCAGCACAAAGACGGTTTATCGTGCTATTTCAAAACTGGAATCACTAGGGATTATCAAAAAACAAACAACAACGAAGGTAAAGGGAGGACGCGGTGCAAACATCTATATTATTTTGCCCAGTCAATCTGAAACATGTGAAGATCCTGACGAGCCTTTTGAGGAATGTGAGGTTGTTCCATTACAAGAAGCTTATAACCGAGCTAATGCTGAAAAAGAAAAGTGCAAAGAGTTTATGAATGAGTATCAACAAATGCTATTTGAATTTATGCATTCATTACCTATCTCAGATGACTTTAAGGATGATCTGCATAAAGTGGTGCTAGCATCTGATGTAAGTAATATTCAGGAATTCATATTGGCCAAAAACATCATTTTTAAAATGGCTAACGATATTAAAGAAGGAATGCTGACGGTTACTAAATCATTACGTGCCATATTCGTAGGAGCTCATAAGAAGGCCTTACAACGTAGAGATAAGCATCCCACAATATTACTATCACCTGTGGAGGATAAACCTATGAATATACGCACGGTGCCTTTTTACAACTGGCTATCAGAACGTAATGGACCAACAGAAGTATTTTAATAAGAAAGGAAGTGAATGCAAATGAGAGTAACAGTTAAAGAATGGCGTGTAATGTCTGATCGTAATAAACAATTACTTTTAAATGCGGTAGCAACTAAATAAAACATATATATAGAAGGGAAATGACGAACATGCAACAACAAACACAACACATATTAGAAAAAGTAGTACTCGAAAATAGTAACGATGCTTCAGGATTATCTGTACAAATGATTGATTTACGAGTTGTACAACAGGCGGTAGCTAATTTGATGAATAGAATAGACGAAATCACTGAAAATCGCTGGCATGAGAATCGTGGCATGGCATACTTGTCTATTCAAGAAATACAAGATACAGTGCGTTTGATTGATATGGCTTTCTTTCCATTGTTTAAAAGAATGGAAGATGAAGTAAAAACCATTAACATTCATGCACAAGAATTGTATGAGACAGTAATTAAAAATGATGCACAACAAGAAGTAACATTGTCAAATTGTTAAATAGATCAAAGGGCATCCATGTAGTGTGGGTGCTTATGCTTGTCTGAATAAAAAACTGAAGGATGTATTAAATCATCATTAGTTTAGATGTATTCAAATTATCATGTGAGTCTTTATATAAAAAAAGACGAGAAATTTCCTCAAAAATGAAAATTCCAATATAATTAAAAAATAGAATATAGTTGAGTATCGTTAGAAAAATAAGGAGAGTATCATGAATAATTTTATAGAATTATTGAAAGTAGCAAAAAATCCGAAATATTTAGCACTGACATTAATGATTTTAACATTGGGCGGCAGTATTAATTTTTTCTATAAGTTTGTAAAGCTAGATTCGTTTCAAATGATTATTGATATAATAATGTCAAACTGGCTGTATATACTTTATGCTGTTATTTTTACATTTGCCTATATCTTTCTTTTGCTTTATTCAGATAAAAAATCTCAAGAAAAAATAGATGAATATAATAGTCAAGGAGAATCCCATATAGTTAACGTTGATAATTTAATAAGTGGTCATATAAAAATAAGCCAGAAATATTTTGTTGGAAAAGAATTACTTATAAACTTAAATAACATTTCTAATGAAAAAATATTAAAGATGAATGGCTTTATTTCCCTTTATAAGGGACAGGTGAGAGTGAAGAAACTTCAATTTGATATTAACATGCTAAAAGCCGGATATTCTGAACGCATTTATCAATCTGTTAATGAGGTAGAAATACTCAGATTTGAAGCTTTTGATATCTATATCAATGAAATGGTAACTGAAAATGAAACAATTAGGGAAATACATAAGATGGGTCCGAGATTTGGAAGAATTCCCTTTGTCTTGAATTATGATAAGTACTATGACAATAAACTTTTCGGAATTAAAACAAGGTTTAATTTGGTTTGGATTAAAAAAAAAATACGAAACATGTATTTTTCTATAAGGTTCAAATACAGAAAAAAAATTTATGGAGAGCAAAAGCAATCTGAAATAATAATATCTTTTATTGGAAGGGGCTGTTTATTTATAGTTGTTTACACCACTTTATTTTTGGTTATCCTTATGAATGTTTTTGTAATGATAAAGATACTTTATATGTTTTGGGATTTGGCACCACTCTTTTGGGATCTTATTAAAGAGGGTATAAACAATTGACATTTATTCTAGTGATATATGCGAAAGTTTTTTTGTGGTAATAAAAAAGGACTGGTGTATTATTCCCAATCCTACTCACCCATTCCTGTACACACGCTCGCCGAATTTTATTAGCCCCAATCTAGCCCCAATGCTAGCCCCAAAATAACAATAATTAATGCATTATTGTGCATTGTTGATAAAAAGCAAAAACCCTAGAAAACCTTGATATAAAAGGCTTTCTAGGGTTTTCTAAACTACTCTTTGCAGAGTAATTTAATTAACGAGAGTAGTACTCTACGATGAATGCTTCGTTGATTTCAGCTGATAATTCAGAACGCTCTGGAAGGCGAGTGAATGTACCTTCTTTTTTGTCAGCGTCAAATGTTAAGTAGTCAGGTACGAAGTTGTTTACTTCGATTGCTTCTGTTACAACAGTAAGGTTTTGAGATTTTTCACGAAGAGAAATCGTTTGACCTGGTTTTACGCTGTATGAAGGGATATCAACGCGTTTGCCATCTACTAAGATGTGGCCGTGGTTTACTAATTGACGAGATCCACGACGAGTACGAGCTAAACCTAAACGGTAAACTAGGTTGTCAAGGCGAGTTTCAAGAAGGATCATGAAGTTTTCACCGTGTACACCTTTCATTTTACCAGCGCGGTCGAATAGAGTACGGAATTGACGTTCGTTCATGCCGTACATGTGACGAAGTTTTTGTTTTTCTTGAAGTTGTAAACCGTATTCTGATAATTTTTTACGTTGGTTTGGACCGTGTTGACCTGGTGCGTAAGGGCGTTTTTCGATTTCTTTACCTGTACCGCTTAGTGAGATACCAAGACGACGTGATAATTTCCAAGATGGACCTGTATAACGAGACATATTGTTGTCTCCTCCTTTAAATTTGGTTTTTTTGTTGTAAAACAAAAACCAGTAGTACCCATTCTTATACGCATTTTATTTTCATGTATTTTCGCCTATGCAGCCGTTAGGTTACACAATACACCATCTATTTGAATCTGTTTAGTTATCCTAAAAAAATAGAGGAATAAAATACAGTAATAAGCTCATACCACTGCTGCGTTTATTTTACACAAATTTCATTGTAACTGCTTATTACATAGACGTCAATTATAACACTAACTATTTTCAAAAAAGAACTATAGTAAATATTTCCTTTATGTACACGATGCGAAATTTTAGAATAGTTAATGATACAGTGAGAGATGTAAAATGTAAAAGTAAAGTAGAATAACATAGTCAAAATGACACAAATTATGTATAATATACAATAAGTTAATAGTAATTGATTTGTACGTTATATAGAAAAGGTGATTTCATGACAGACCATTTACAAACGCTAAAATATATAAAATCAGATGTTTTGAGCATTTGGGTGAGTTCTAAAGAACAAACTGGTTTAAATGAGTATTTTCACCCATTGGAACAGTGTCTAAAGAAGCATTTTGGAATTGTGAATGTGGCATTCCTCGGTTTTGAAGGTAATTCTTTAATACCTGTAGAAGAGATGGCTACTTTAACAATTGAAACGAAACTAAATGCTGTGTCATGGTTAATGATTGAAGCTAGTTTTTATCAACAGAAAATGGTAAAAATCCCTTATATATTAAAAGAAAAAGAAGCCTATTCGAAGATGACAGATATGGTTCTTTTCCAAGTAGAAGGTAGGAATCCAATAGGTGGGCTACTAGTAGAGGCAACAGATGCTTGGACAGACTTTATGACTTCTAATTACGGGGAAGAAAGTATAGAAACGCTTACGAAAGTTCTTCAGTTGATAAGAGAAAATTATGAAGTAAAAGTGAATGAAGATCAATTTAGAAAATTGTATAATATGACAGATTTATTTCATTCAACAATGGATATTGATTTAATTTTAGAAAACGTCTTAAAAAATATTAAGGATAATTTCCCCGAATTTAATGTGGAGCTTATACTATCGAATGATCAAGACCGCCATACGACTATCGATATTAAGCTTTTTGATTACTTATCTGAAAGGCCTGCGACTATTGAGGCTTTTGTCTCAGGAGAGCTGACGACGGAGCTTGCTAGCGATTTGAATTGCCGAGTTTTAAACGCCCCTATTAAAGGAAGACAAGCTATTTATGGCATTTTACAAGTAAGTGCACCTACAACGTATCTTTTTTCACCGACTGAAAAAGATTTTGTACGAATGCTAGCGCAAACATCAGGAAATGCGCTCGAAAATGCAAAATTATATCATCAGTCACATCGCCTTGTGAGTGATTTGCAACTCATCAATGAAACATCACATCGTTTAAATATGAGGATAGGCATTAATGAAATGTTACTTTTCCTTCAAAAGCAGTTAATGAAATCATTTCAACCAATGGAAGTTTGTTTCGCTTTTAAGCATAATGACACATTTGAAGTGACGGATGCTAGTACGGCCTTATTTAATACAGAAAAGGGTCAAACATTTATAAAACATGTTGAACAACATTTTAAAAGTACCAACGATCCACTATTTATTGCAGATTTCAGCCGTTTAACCCCTACTCATATTGAATATCGTTCAATTATGGCAATCCCGATTTTAATGGAAGAAAAAATAAATGGCTTTAGTATTGTGTTACACAAGGAGCCATATTTCTTTTCGTTTGATAGTTTTAAGTTAATGCAATCATTAATTCATCACTCTTCTTTAGCAATTGCAAACTCAATATTACGACATCAACTTCAGGAAATGGTAGATTTAGACCATTTAACAAAATTGTATGCAAGAAGTTATTTAGACAAGTATGTAGAAAAGTCACTTATTAATGATCAATCTGGGATGTTCCTACTCATTGATATTGATAATTTCAAACGTGTGAATGATACGTATGGTCATCAAATTGGTGATAAGATTCTTATGCAAATTGCGGTACAGTTAAAAGAAATGATTGGAGCTCGCGGTATTTGTGCACGCTGGGGTGGAGAGGAAATGTCTGTGTATGTTCCGAATATTGATGAGAAAGAAGCAATCGAATTGGCTGAAGAAATTGTTGCAGTAATTCCAAATACAACAGATCCTCGGGTGACAATTTCAGCAGGTCTCATAACATGGGATGAACTGTATCGTCCACCGTTTCAATCTGTTTTCCTACATGCAGATACAGCGCTGTATGAAGCGAAAAATAGTGGTAAAAATCGATTCTGTATGCATGATCGACCGTATCAAATAAACTAATAATTCGCTCCTGAAATTAGGGGTGACATCTCGGTGGAGGGTGGACAACTCTTTCGGAATCGTGGCTCATCGGACGCCACAAGGAAAGTGCTCAGAATGAAAATAGACTTCACGAAATTAAATGTCATCCATTTTTTTGCAATGAAATACCCTGAAATGACAATAAATCATTTCAGGGTATTTTTTTTATAAATGGGAGAGTAAGGTTACTACGAATAGCTCTAATCCCTCTTGATCTTCCTTAGAAAAGCGATTAACGATTGGGCTATCGATATCAAGAACACCGATGACCTCTCCTTCTTTTTTCAAGGGAATCACGATTTCGGATTGGGAAGCGGCGTCGCAGGCAATGTGACCAGGGAAGTCGTGTACGTCTTTTACGACCATTGTTTCTGCTTTACTTACTGCTGTTCCACATACCCCACGTCCAATTGGTATTCTGACGCATGCAGGTAAGCCTTGGAATGGCCCTAATACAAGTTGCTCTCCTTGTAATACATAAAAACCAACCCAGTTAATGTTCGGCAGAAACTGATTTAGTAATGCAGAGGCGTTACTTAAATTAGCAATGCGATCGCTTTCTCCTGTAAGTAGGGCATCTAATTGTTTGGCCAACGTATTATATTGCTCGGCAATTGGCCCTTCATAATTAATTTGAGTAAACATAAAAGCACCTCGTTTGAAAGTTATTATTTTGGATATATAACATTAAAGTGTTGATGCAAATCAGCAACACTATGAGCATCTGAACCGAAAACCATTGGAAGCCCAATAGATTTACTATAGTCTATGAAGGAAAATGGTGGATAAGTTTCCTGACAATATGTTTTACTTAATCCAGCGCTATTTAAATCTAACTCATAGCCTTCTTCCTTCATTACATCTAAAACTTTTCGAATCTGCGCAGAATCATCAATCTTCACTGTATGTGCTAATTGGAATTTGTGAATAAGTGAAGGATGCCCAATGCGCTTAGGCTTGTATTGTCCTAAATCTGCTTTAATGGATTGTAGGACGGTATCGTAATATAAATTATACACTTGTTCAATAGAGCCGACTTTCTTTGCAAAAGCCATAAAACTTTCTGGAGAAAAGTCTATGCATTCAAAGGTATTGTCCCATTGTAAAAAATGAACTGATAAAATAGAATCATCTAAAAAGTGTCCGTATGTATCAAGAAATTGACGAGTTTCTTGTTCAAAGCCTTGAATATAGTCGACCTCTAGCCCTATATGAATGCGAATGTCTTGTGCGTACTCCTTTTGAAGGCGTTGCAAATCTTCAAAATAAGGCATTAAAAATTCCGGATTCATACCACTGTCTTGCTGTGGTGTAGGGTCTACAAAATTCAATGGTAATGGTGCATGTTCTGTAAAGCTAATATCTGTGAAATCATGAGAGATTGCTTTTTCTATATACTGCTTAAATGAATCAGAGGTACCATGTGGACAATATGGGCTATGAACATGGCCGTCACATTTCATAAATACCACTCCTTTATATTTTTGGATAATACACTTATATTTGCGCATATTGTTCAAAAATTAAGTTATTGTTATTCTTAAAAGGCGTAATTACACAAAAAACACTCAAATTTTAGTACAAAAGGCGATAACATAGTATATAATAAATACAACTAGCCAATTCGTTTATTGTAGAATAGGAGGCTTACGATGGAGTATATCATCATTCCAGTTATCCTACTATTAATTTTAGCGATAGTAGGATTTATGATGCGACGAAAACATACAACAATCATTGCTAAACTTGAAAATGAAAAATCACAAATACAAAACAATCCCATAAATGAGGAAATTTCAAAAGTTAAATCTTTAAACATGAACGGTGAAACGGAGGAAATGTTTGAACGATGGCGTAATAGTTGGGATGAAGTCATCGATGTACATATGACAAAAATTGATTCACTCTTATTCGATGCAGAGGATCAAATCAATAGACTTCGTTTTAATAAAGCAACATTAATTGAACGTGAGATAGAAGATTACATTAAAAAGTGTGAACAAGATAAAGATAAAATCTTAGAAGAACTAAATGAATTAATTGGCAGCGAAGAAAAAAATCGTATTGAAATTGAACAATTAAAAGAATACTATCGCTCTGCACGTAAAACATTGTTAGCGCACCAACATTCATTTGGGGTAGCATTACCAGCTCTAGAGAAAAAACTGGAGACGTTTGTTCAAAAGTTTGAGGAATTCGATGTGCTTACTAGTGAAGGGAATTATTTGCAGGCACGGGAAATTGTTATTGGCTTAAACCAAGAATCACAACAGACATTTGAATATATCAATGATGTCCCAGCAATTTTGACTGAATTGCAAGTGAAGCTTCCAGGAGCGGTACAGGAGTTACGAAGTGGCCAGCGTGAAATGGAAGATCAATCCTATTATTTACAACATTTAGAGCTAACTGAAGAGCTTAATAAATTTGAAGAAGAATTTGTAACATTAAAAAGTGAATTAGCAGAGCTTAACTTAAATGTTGTTAAACCACGTGTTACGGATATAAATGAAGAAATTGATCATTTTTACGATCTTCTTGAAAAAGAGGTTATTGCTAAAAATTATGTTGACCAAAATTGTGATCGTTTATTAAGCTCAATCACCAATGTTATTAGTTCAACAAGATTAGTAAGTGATGAAGCAACTTTTGTGCAGCAAAGTTATCGCTTAAATGAAAAAGATGCTGAAATTCCAAAAGCTGCATTAAAGCAATTAGAAGCTTTACAACGTCGCTATGATTTATTGGCGATGCGTGTTAGAGAGGA
Organism: Lysinibacillus sp. NPDC093692; assembly: GCF_050280125.1. Lineage (NCBI taxonomy): Bacteria > Bacillati > Bacillota > Bacilli > Caryophanales > Bacillaceae > Lysinibacillus > Lysinibacillus sp. NPDC093692. Next base: position 138,389 of record NZ_JBNNUW010000005.1, on the reverse strand, counting down.
AAAATCTGCATATTCAAGTTTACAGGAAGAATTGATTGAAATTAGTGATGAGCTAGAAAGGATTCATGAGGAGCAAGGTCATTTGTCAAATACGATGAAGAAGCTACGAATTGATGAAAACAAGGCTCGCATGCAAGTAGAAAGCTTAAAGAAAACATTACAAGAAACAGATCGTCTATTGAATAAGGCTAATATTCCAGGTATCCCTGAAGAGATGGATGCCCGTCTAGATGAGGCAGCAGAGCATATTTATTTAGTTATGCAAAGCCTGCAAGAGGTGCCTCTCAACATGGGAACAGTTCATAATAATTTAAATGCCGCAACACTTTGTGTAGAAGATGTAAAAACGAAGTCGCATGAATTAATTGAAAATGTAATGCTGATTGAGCGCATTATTCAGTACGGTAACCGTCATCGTGCAACAAATCCAAAATTGAATTCTCGTTTAAAAGAAGCAGAAGGATCTTTCAATCAATTCCGTTATTCCAAAGCATTAGAAGAGGCTGGAACAGCAGTTGAAGAAATGGAGCCAGGTGCTTTAAAGCGAATTCAAGAACTTGTGGCTGAAGAAACAATATCAAAATAGTCAAGTATAATAAGAAATTACAGCAGCTGTCTAAAAGGTATAGTTATTACTTTTTAGACAGCTTTTTATTAAGATACGAAGTAAGCGCCCTGCTGGAACGGAAATCACCCCCTCGTTGTAGATATAAAAGCTAAAGATGGAACATCAAATGAGGCGGAGACTTTAATTATTTTTGATTCGAAATGATGAAAAATAGAGGTGTTCAACATGCAATTTTATAGTCGGGAAATGAATGAAATGCATGCGACTGATATATTAAATTGGAAATATGAAGAACCATATGATTTTTACAACAATGAACTTTGCGACGAATCTCTAAAAGAATTTCTTGAAAGTCCGTATTATTCTATTGTCAATGATCAAGAAGAGCTAGTCGGTTTTTTCTGTACAGGAACATCTGCACAAGTACCTAAAGGACATGACTATGGTGCATATATAGACGAATGCATTGATATTGGAATAGGGATGAAGCCTGAGTTAACAGGAAAAGGGTATGGTGCAGAGTTTTTTTCATTTGTTTTAAATCATCTACAACAAGAAAAAAATTGTCCTCTTCGTTTAACAGTAGCTACCTTTAATGCAAGAGCCATTCACCTATATGAAAAATTAGGCTTTAAAAAAGTTATGAATTTCACAGCTTCAACTGAATTTATAACAATGGAGAAAGCTTAATGAATCAGCCAGTCAATTAAGAAAAATTTGTGGGATTGCTTGTTTTTCTTGAACTACTAGTGTGAAATTAGCTTACAATATAGTTAAATATAGCAGCGTTAGCTTTTACTGAAAGTAGAGGGTGACATTAAAAAAACATGCTATGTGTATAAGTTGATCTTCGTTACGACTGGGCGACTCCTCGGGGATTAGCGAAAGCAACAAATGTTTTAACTGTGCGAAAGCAAAGCGGCAGCTACAAAGCGCCCAGGAACGGAAATCAACTACACGTTAGGGTGATGAGCCTAACAATGCAGAAATCAAATTTTTTTGCTGCTTAATTTTTAGTTAGAAACGTTCATAGCAAGTCTTTAAGATGCCACTCTAAAAAGGGTGGTTTTTCACATTAAAAGCAAACAAATAGGTGATTAAATTAGGATAATTGTTAAAGTTAGTAGTCAATCGCTGAAGATTGCGTTATGATAAATACCGTTAAATCAACGTTTTGAAAGTGTGTGATAATAATGGAAGTTAATACAATCTATTTAGACAACAGTGCAACAACAAAACCTATAAAAGAGGTTATGCAAGCATTTATGGTAGTGAATGAGCAGTATTATGCCAATCCTGCTTCCATTCATGCAATGGGTGTTGAATCAAATGAATTATTAATGCGTGCACGTGAGCAAGTAGCAGATATTTTGCATACAGAAGCAAAAAATGTGCTATTTACATCAGGTGGTACTGAATCCAATAACACGGCTATATTTGGTTTAGCACGTAGCAACACACATAAAGGAAATCATATTTTAACAACTGAAATTGAACATCCATCTGTCCTAGAATCTGTGAAGCAGCTTGAGCAAGACGGTTTTGATGTGGAATACTTGCAAGTAGATGAAAACGGAGTTATTTCTTTAGAGGAGCTTCGCGCAAAAGTGCGGAAGGATACCATTTTAGTAAGTATGATGCATGTAAATAATGAAATGGGCGCGATTCAACCAATTTTTGAAGCTGCAAAAATTATTCATGAATCGAGTCGTGCAGCTTTTCACGTAGACGCTATACAAAGCTTCGGGAAGTTACCGATATCATTTAACGATGACGAGGGTCCAGACTGTATTTCAATTTCTGGTCATAAAATTCATGGCTTTAAAGGTTCAGGTGTACTCGCATTCCGTAAAAAAATGAAATGGCAACCGTATGCACTTGGCGGAGGGCAGGAATTTGGTTTGCGTAGCGGAACAGTAGCTGTACCGCAAGCTGTAGCCTTATCAAAAGCAGCTCGAATAGCGATAGAGACGATGAATGACCGTGCAAAAAAATATCGTCAATGGTATGAAGAAATATGCACTCAATTACGTGGATATGGAGATGAAGTGCATATTTTATCAACACCAAAAGGAGCTGCGCATATTTTATCTTTTAGTATTCGCGACTTAAAAGGTGAAGTCATTATCAATGCATTGCAAAAACGTAATGTAATTGTATCGACATCGAGCGCATGTTCATCGAAACAGACAAAAACAAGTCATGTTGTTGAAGCTCTAAATATCGATGAGCATTTTAAAAATGGTGTTATTCGTATAAGTTTTGGCGCACATGTAACAAATGAAGATATTGTAAAGTTTAAACAAGTATTAGATGAAGTATTGACGGAACTAAAAGGAGAATTTTAAAAATGATTTGGAAAGAAATTTTAATTCGATATGGAGAGCTTTCTACAAAAGGTCGCAACAAGATGGATTTTATTCGTCGTTTACGAGAGAACATTCGTCATGCGTTTGCGGATTTAGGACATTTACACATTCGCACAGAGCGTGATCGAATGTTTATAGCCATTCAAGATGAAGCACAAATGGACGTACTATTAAAAGGTTTACCTAAAATTTTTGGTATTCAATCATTTAGTCCTGTGGCTGCATGTGAAAAAGATATCGAAGCCATGAAAAAACTAGCCATAACAATTATGGATACATTTAAAAATGAGCAGCTTACATTTAAAGTAGAAGTAAAGCGCACAGATAAAACATTCCCGTTAGAATCACATGCCATTCAACGCGAAATTGGTGGTCATGTATTACCACAATATCAAAATTTATCAGTAAAGGTGAAGAAGCCTGATATCGAACTTCGCGTAGAGGTGCGTCATGATGCAACATATATGATGGCGCAAGTTATTCCGGGTGCAGGTGGAATGCCTGTAGGCTCGAATGGTAAATCTTTATTAATGCTTTCAGGTGGTATCGATAGCCCAGTTGCCGGTTATTTAATGATGAAACGAGGAGTGCGCTTAGAAGCGATTCACTTCTTTAGCCCACCATACACAAGCCAAAACTCATTGGAAAAAGTAAAGGTACTTGCTAATGAATTAACGAAATTCGGAGCGAGTATACGTTTACACGTTATTCCTTTCACTGAAATTCAAGTTCTTATTAAAGAAAAAGTACCATCTAATGTATCGATGACAACTACTCGTCGTATGATGCTAAAAGTTGCTGACAAAGTACGTGAAGACATTGGTGCACTAGCTATAGTTACAGGTGAAAGTCTTGGGCAAGTAGCGAGTCAAACTCTTGAAAGCCTTACAGCTATTAATGCAGTAACGAACACACCGATTTTACGTCCATTAATCTCATCAGATAAATTAGAAATTATCGATATTGCTGAGAAAATTGGCACATACGAAACGTCTATTCAGCCATTTGAAGACTGCTGTACAATTTTTACTCCTGCAAGTCCAAAAACAAAGCCAAAGCTTGAAAAGGTTGAGCATTACGAAAGCTTCTCGGATTTTGATGAACTCATCGAACGAGCAGTGAAAAACCGTGAAGTTTACATTTTCCCGAAAAAAGAACAAGATGCCGATAAATTTGCGGATCTTTTATAGAAGAACCTTGCGAATTCATAAGAGCCGACTCAAAAGTACATTTTGAGTCGGCTTTTTTAGTCCATTTCCTTCTGAGGTACAATTTACCTGAAATATTTTTGTATTAAAAATCTAAAATCGCACATTCTATATTCACAAGGAGGTGAGAAACACATGGCAAACAACAATAACCGCAGTTCAAATCAACTTGCTGTACCTGGTGTAGAGCGCGCACTTGATCAAATGAAATACGAAATTGCACAAGAATTTGGTGTTCAATTAGGAGCTGACGCTTCAGCTCGTGCTAACGGTTCCGTTGGCGGTGAAATCACTAAACGTCTTGTACAAATGGCAGAATCTCAATTAAAAGGTATGCCGAACAACCAATAATTGCTTAATTAGCAATTATTAAAATTAAAACCAGTGACCGTAAAAGGCACTGGTTTTAGTTTGTTTAAAATGTTTATTTTTTATCCCGTATTAACGGGCAGTAATTTAAAAACCCGATTGAAAGACGCCCCCTGATTAAAAGTTTCAATTTATCCTACAAATGCTTTAAATGTAGAGACTGTATTCGAAATATCTTCACTTTCGCAAATTGCGGAAATAACTGCTATTCCATCTGCACCTGCTTTAAATACCGTATGTGTATTCGAGCAGTTTATGCCTCCAATTGCAACGATAGGCAGCTCTGGGTATTGTCCGCGAACTTGCTGTAAAAATTCAGTGCCACTAGGCGGTTTGGCGTCACTTTTAGAAGTAGTTGAAAAAATTGGACCAATTCCTACATAGTCAGCACCATATTGTAAAGCAGTTATTAATTCCGCTTGAGAATGAACAGAAACACCTAGTATCATGTTGCCAATTTTTTTACGTACCATTGACACAGGAAAATCTTCTTGGCCAATATGAACACCATCTGCTCTAAGTTTTATAGCTAGCTCTACATCATCATTAATAATAAACGGAACATGATACTGTTGACAGAGCTTTTGACATTTACGAGCAAAATTTTCATAGGCTCGTCCAGTAAGGGTATTTGGCCCTTTTTCACGGTATTGAAACATAGTAATTCCGGATTGGAGAGCTTTTTCTAATACAATTATTGGCTCCTGATTGAAAACATTACCTGTACCCATAATAAAATATAGCTGTAAATCGTCACGTTTCATGTATGATCACCTCGCAGGAATCCTTATACTGTTGATAAGCAAAATGATTTGTTGGACCATGGCCATTCCCAATAGATAAATCATGAGTTATTGCTAATTGAATAAATTTTTTAGCTTCCTCAATTGCCTTTTCTATAGGTAGCCCAAGGCCAAGAAAAGCAGTTAATGCAGCGGAAAATGTACAGCCTGTACCATGCGTGTTTGCTGTTGCAATACGAGTAGATTGCATAGAAAATGATCCACCATCTTGAAAAAATACATAATCAGTAGCATGACATATATCCTCTAAATGACCGCCTTTCATAACGACGCATTGAACACCTGTCTGTAATAAAATCTGGGCTACTTCTTTAATATCTGCTATAGAATTAATTTTTCTTCCAGAAAGGGTTTCGGCCTCAGGAATGTTAGGTGTTACAATTGTTGCTAAAGGTAGCAAATAATTTCGTAATGCCTCAATTGCTTCTTGCTGTAATAAGCTCTCGCCACCTTTTGCAATCATAACAGGATCTACAATAAGTGGAATATTTACTTCGGCTAAAATATGTGCAATTGATTGGATGATTTCGGAGGAAAACAACATTCCTGTTTTAATAGCACTAATTGAAAAATCCTCGATTAGCGCTTTCAGTTGTTTTTCAACAAAGCTCACTTCAATTGGTAAAACATCTGATACACCCAAAGTATTCTGGGCCGTTAAAGCTGTAATGACAGACGTTCCAAATACTTTTAATTCCTGGAATGTTTTTAAATCAGCTTGTATACCTGCACCGCCGCCACTATCTGAACCGGCAATTGTCGTTACAATATGCATTATTCTTCACCTTCCTTTGAAAGGCGATGTAGTTCATTCAATACAGCTATTTGAAAATCGCCAATGAATCGAGTAGAAGAAGCGGCTTTTTCTGCTAATTTTTTATAAAGTGATAATGTTTCTAGTAATTGGTCAAATGGTTGATCTCCTGCGGTGATAGAGGCACAACATATTGCACTCAATAAGCAGCCTGTTCCAGTAACTTCTGTCATTTGCGAATTTCCACCTGTAACCCATTGCTGAAGTTTGCCGTCAGTAATAAAATCCTTTTCACCGGTCACAATAACAATACAATTGTATTGCTGAGCTATTTTTTGTGCCTCCATTTCTAAAGAAATTGAACCACTACCACTATCTACGCCTTTTTGTTGCCAGTCTACATTGGCAATTGCTGCAAGCTCTCCGATATTGCATCGAATCGCCGCAAATTTTATTTTCTCCAATAATTGCTGTACCGTTTGTTTCCGGTAAGTCGTTGCACCGGCTGCAACAGGATCTAAAACAACCGGAATGCCAAGAATATTTGCTTTTTTCCCTGCAAGTAACATGGATTCTTTCATTCGCTCATTAAGGGTCCCAATATTGATCAATAAGCCTGAGGCGATTGTGACCATTTCTTCAACCTCATGACCGTCATCAGCCATGACTGGAGAAGCGCCTATTGCTAATAAGCCATTTGCTTGGAAATTAGCAACCACATAATTCGTTATGCAATGAATAAGTGGATTTTGTTTACGGATCGTTTGGAAAATCAATTTAAGTCCTCCTCGTTGGATGGACGTAAGCGTGCAAAAAAGGCCCTTTTTCGTGCAAAAAACACGTAAAAGAGCCTTTCATCAGTAAGTCGATGTGAATTGCTCCCTACGTCAGTATTAACTAACAGGTTCAAAGGGTCAGGTTTTACCTTCTCAACTCTTAATGAGTCCCCCTGCAATCATGCTTTTAGTTGACCAAAATGTACCATATTATTCATTCGCGTTCAATAGGGAGTTTTTTATTTTCATTCAGCAACTCTGTACGAAAGCGACGATTACGCCAATTTGAAATGAATAGAAGCAATACGTGACTGATGCCATATAGCGGAGCATGATAGTTGTCACGACTTTAATAAATTAGAGTGAATTCAATTGAAAATGATAAAAATTGAGTTTTATAATGGGCGTAACAAAAGGGGGCAATTGCCATGAAAAGAGAAGATTTAATCGCACCAGAATGGTATAACATTTCAGAAGAAATTGAAAAATATGCACAGGATCCTACGAAAAATGCATTATTAGTTTATAGCGAAGACGAGGAAATTCAGTACTTAACATATACAACTTTACTTGAAAAGGCGAATCAGGCAGCACATGTATTTACCTCCCAAGGTTTAAAAAAAGGCGATGTTATTTTAGTCATGGTACCGAGATCAGTGGAAGCATATATCGTGTATATTGCAGCTTTGAAGGCAGGTTTAACTATTATACCTAGTTCAGAAATGCTGAGAACTAAAGATATTGAATATCGAATCAATCATGCCGATGCAAAAGGAGTTGTTGCATTTGAGCCTTATATTGAACAATTTGATAATGTGGAAAATTTACAAGCAATAAAGCAATTTGTCATTGGTCATGCACATGAACCTTGGCAACCGTTGCTTGAAAGAATGCATAGCCAACCAACATCTTATATAAGCTCTACTCCAACTAAGAGTACAGACATTGCATTTTTAGCATATACAAGTGGTACAACAGGCAATCCAAAGGCAGCGGTGCATACACATAGCTGGGGTTACGCACACTTGCGAACTACTGCACCAAATTGGTTAGGTGTTCAAGAGGGTGACATTGTTTGGGGAACAGCAGCTCCAGGCTGGCAAAAATGGATTTGGAGTCCGTTCCTCGCTACTTTAGGAAGTGGTGCAACAGCATTTGTTTACAAAGGTCACTTTGATGCGGCAACTTACTTTAGACTGATTGAAAAATTCAATATTAATATTCTGTGTTGCGCACCAACCGAATATCGATTTATGGCGAGTCTTGAAAATTTACAAGATTTTAATGTAAGTACAATACGTCAGGCTGTGTCAGCGGGTGAACCTTTAAATAGTGAAGTGATAAAAGTATTTTCCGAAGTTTATAATTTACAAGTACGAGATGGCTATGGACAAACAGAGAATACATTACTTGTTGGTACAATGGTAGGGATGGAGTCTAGAATGGGATCAATGGGCAAACCTACTCCGGGTAATACTGTTGAAATTATAAATGATCTTGGAAATCCTGTTGCGGTTGGGGAAATTGGAGATATTGCTGTACACTGTGAAACGCCCGCGTTATTTAAAAAATATTTAAACGATCCAGAACGGACAAATTTACAATTTAGAGGCGATTGGTATATTACCGGAGATCGTGCATACAAAGATAATGATGGTTATTTTTGGTTTGAAGGACGCGGGGATGATGTCATTATTTCGTCTGGGTATACGATTGGACCATTTGAGGTAGAAGATGCATTGTTGAAGCATCCTGCAGTGAAAGAAACTGCCGTTGTTGCAAGTCCAGATGAGATTCGTGGAAATCTCGTGAAGGCGTTTGTTGTGCTCTGTGAAGGAGAAGTTGGTAATGAAACACTTATAAAAAAACTACAAAGCCATGTAAAAACTTTAACAGCCCCATATAAATACCCTCGTAAGATTGAGTTTGTTACTGAGCTGCCAAAGACCTCATCAGGCAAAATTCGTCGTGTCGAATTACGAGAGCAAGAAAAAATCCATTTTATCAAGCATCATTAATTTCCTAGGAAATAATGTCGAAAATCAAAGTTCCTGCTTTTTTATAATATTAGGTAATGTATTATAGGTTGAATAAGTTAAAGTTTTTGCAAAGTGTTGGAGATCAACTTCGTATTAGGGTGATAAGCCATATTATTTGGGGGAGACATCATTAGTTAGTTGGAAAATCAACCCTACATTATTTTAATGAACTTGGAAAAAGGTGCAACCTTAAGTAAACATGGCTGAATAGGTGCGAAAAGATTTTTCAAAAATATTTTTGATAAGCTGTCTCAGTTGCAATTAATTCCCTCCATTTAGTAATATTAAGTACATATGATGATTAGGAGGCGTTTATATGGCACAAGTAACATTTAAAAATGGTCAAGTAACACTTGTAGGGAACGAAGTAAAGGTTGGAGATCAAGCACCAGATTTCTCTATATTAGCGAATGACCTATCACCTGTTACATTAAAAGATTCAGAGGGGAAAATTCGTTTATTTAGCGTGGTACCATCATTGGATACTGGTGTATGCGATGCACAAACACGTCGTTTTAATGAAGCAGCAGCTGGCTTAGGTGATAATGTAGTAATCTATACAGTATCTGTTGACCTTCCATTCGCTCAAAAACGTTGGTGTGGTGCAGCAGGTATTGATGCTGTTCAAACAGTTTCAGATCACCGTGACCTGTCATTTGGTGAAGCATATGGTGTCTATATTCAAGAGTTACGTCTTCTAACACGCGCAGTATTTGTTGTGGATGCAAATGACAAAGTGACATATGTGGAATATGTTCCTGAAGCAACAGACCATCCAAACTATGAAGCGGCAATTGCAGCTGTCAAAGCACTAGCATAATTTATTGATTTTAGGCTAAGATATTACTAGACAAAGGGGCTGTGACAAGTTTTTGTCACGGCTCTTTTCTGCGTGAAAGGAAGTTGTGTATGGAAAACATCGAGAAGTTGTTTGGTATGCTAAATGAACATGCTGAAAAGATAGAAAAAGAACATAATATTACATTGCTAGAGGGTATTCTAGATGGCTTAGAGGCATGGCTAGGTGGGGAAGTTGATTTTTCACAAGAAGGTGCTACGAAGGAAGATGTGCGCAAAGCGATTCAAATTGCTGTTTTAAAGGGAATGCGAAAAGGCTCTCAGCCGAATCATCAGATGACACCAGATACTCTTGGGTTATTAGTTGGTTATTTTGTGGAGCAACTATTTGCAGATCGTCTAAAAACCGAAAAAATTTCGATTTTAGATCCAGCAGTAGGTACAGGGAATTTACTCCTAACAGTTATGAACTTATTAGACGAGAAAATAGAGGCAACAGGTGTAGAGGTTGATGAACTGCTTATTCGTATAGCTGCTGCTACAGCTGATTTGACAGAGCAGCCTGTTTCCTTATACCGTCAAGATGCGTTACAAGATTTATTAGTAAGTCCTGCAGATGCTATTGTTTGTGATTTACCAGTGGGATATTATCCGAATGAAGATATCGCATTAGACTATGAGCTGTGCCCTTCAGAAGGGTTGAGCTATGCGCATCATTTATTTATTGAGCAATCCATTAACTACACGAAGGATGGAGGCTATTTATTTTTCCTTGCACCAACGCATCTCTTTGAATCTGAGCAATCGAAACAACTGCATAAATACATTCAAAAGCATGCTTGGATTCAAGCAATTATACAATTGCCAGATACAATGTTCGCCAATAAAGCACTAGAAAAGAGCATTGTCATTTTACAAAAACAAGGTAAGGATTTCAAAGCCCCAAAAGAGGTGCTATTAGCAAAAGTACCAAATATGCAAAATAAACAAGCTCTAGCTATGTTCTTTGAAAAAGTGAATATGTGGCAAGAAGGGAAATAAGTAAAAAAAGGTATCCGAAATTGGATACCTTTTAGTTTATCAATAATAAAATATGTATCAATGAACAACTGTTGGTTTTCACCCTGAGTTTTCACACCCTAGAATAGGTGAAAAAGTTAAGCCGAAATAGTATTAATTATAATTAATACTAAAAAGATTCAGCTTAAGACTTCCTAATAGAAAAAAGAGAAAATTTTATGTTCCCTAGTGCTAACGTAGCGGCAGCAACAAAGCTCCCAGTCGTAACGGAAATCAACCCCCTCGTTTTTTACCAGAGAGCCATACTTTATTTAATAAGAACTTTAATCCCATTCACATATTAATTTTTCAACAACAAGAAAAAGGTATCCAATATTGGATACCTTTTATGTAATACAAAATTAATTTTCAGGTGTGCGGATAACAAGTACGTCACATTTAGCTGAGCGTACAATCGCTTCAGATACTGAACCGATTAGGAAGCGTTCTACTGCATTTAGACCAGTTGCACCACAGATGATTAAGTCTGCGTCTACAATTTTAGAAAGCTCTTTTGTAATGATATTTTTTGGTGAGCCATATTCAATTACAAGGTTAATATTTGTTAAGCCTTCTTCTTCAGCTTGCTTTTTGTAACCATTTAGTAGCTCTTCAGAGAATGCTTGAGCACGCTCTGCAATTGAACGGTCATATGCTTCAATAGCAGCGAAAGAACGTGTATCAATAACATTTACTAAATTTAATACAGCACCATCGTTACGTTTTGCTACGTCAATTGATTTACGGAAAGCGTATTCAGCTTCCTTCGAACCGTCTACTGCAACTACAATGCTTTTATATTTATTAGCCATTTGTATTACCTCCCTGATTTGTATATGTTGATTATACCAAATGATTTTCTAAAGGAAATACTTTCCGGAAGAAAAAATGTGAAAAAATGAAGACGTTTACAGTGATTCAGTTAATCATCATAACATAGGAGATTCACATTCCTCTAAGGTGCTGCGAACTCCAAAGAGCTGTACAACCTTCACTCTTATTAACTAATAAAGGGAATATGTTTTAATAAATGTCATCCTGGAAGAAAGATAATTGTAGGAAAATTACCACTTTATTAATTTGAATATTTAGCATTATAAAAATATTTTTAATTTTATCTATTATTATTTTAATTAAAGCATTTTTTGTTTATGTTTGGTAATATGGAAATGCAAGGGGTGCATCAATACATCGAAGAGTATGTAACAATATGTGCTTATTTTTTAGGTAATGGAAGGGGATAGGGAAGATGAAGATTGGTATTCCAAAAGAGATTAAAAACAATGAAAATCGTGTAGCCATGACACCAGCAGGGGTTGTTACATTAACAAATTCAGGTCATGAAGTGTTCATTGAAACGGGAGCAGGTTTAGGCTCAAGCTTTACAGATGCAGACTATGTTGCTGCAGGCGCTCATATTGTTGATACGGCAAAAGAAGCATGGGCGCAAGAAATGATTATGAAAGTAAAAGAACCTGTAGCGTCAGAATACGATTACTTCTATGAAGGTCAAATCTTATTTACTTATTTACATTTAGCGCCAGAGCTTGAATTAACGCAGGCACTTTTAAATAAAAAAGTTGTAGGCATTGCTTATGAAACTGTGCAATTAACAAATGGTTCTTTACCGCTTTTAACACCAATGAGTGAAGTTGCTGGTAAAATGGCAACACAAATTGGTGCACAATTCTTAGAGAAAAATCATGAAGGTAAAGGTATTTTACTAGGCGGCGTATCAGGTGTACCACGTGGTAAAGTTACAGTGATCGGTGGCGGTATAGCTGGAACAAACGCGGCGAAAATAGCTGTCGGAATGGGTGCTGATGTAACGGTAATTGATTTAAGCCCAGAGCGTTTACGTCAATTAGAAGATTTATTTGGCCGTGATGTACAAACATTAATGTCCAATCCATATAATATTGCAGAATCAGTGAAAAACTCAGATTTAGTAGTTGGAGCTGTTTTAATTCCTGGAGCGAAAGCACCAAAGCTAGTTTCTGAGGAAATGATTCAGTCAATGCAACCAGGCTCAGTAGTAGTCGATATTGCTATTGACCAAGGCGGTATTTTTGCGTCATCTGATCGAGTGACGACACATGATAATCCAACTTATGTAAAACATGGAGTTGTACATTATGCAGTAGCGAATATGCCAGGAGCTGTACCACGTACATCAACAATTGCTTTAACAAATAATACAATTCCTTATGCACTTCAAATTGCTAACAAGGGTTATAGACAAGCATGTGTTGAAAACGCTGCATTGAAACTAGGTGTTAATACAATTGATGGACATCTTGCTTACAAGGCTGTTGCAGATTCTCAAGGGTTGCCATATGTAAATGTTGATGAATTAATTCAATAAATAAAGTAATAAAAGGAAGCACCGTGTTTAATTATGGGTGCTTCCTTTTTATGTTGTTGAAAAACTATTCCCTTAGCAAAACGAGGGTTGATTTCCGTTCCAAGCTACTCGCTTTGTTGCTGTCGCTGCGCTTTCGCACAATCAAAACCCTCTGCTGCCGCTTCGTTAGCACTACGCCTTCGCGTAAAAAACATCTGTTGGCCCAAGCAGCTCATCGAACGCCCTCAGGAAAGCGCCCAGCTGGAACGGAAATCAACCACTCGTTTTGCCGGAGAGCGTACTTTAAACTAAAAGAGGAAGCACCATGTTGGTTGCTTCCTTCCTTTTCCTTAAATAAACTTACAGTACAATCAAATCTTTCGGGAATTTTGTAAGTATTTCTACGCCATCTTTTGTTACTACTACATCATCTTCAATACGGACACCTGTCACATCGGACTTATAGATGCCTGGCTCAATTGTAAAGACCATGCCTTCTTCCATAGTCATTTCATTTGCGCCTGTAACAGATGGGAATTCATGTACAGAAATGCCGAGTCCATGACCAAGTCGGTGTGTGAAATAATCGCCATAGCCTGCTTCAGTAATAGTATCACGAGCGATCTTATCTAAATCCATTGCACGAACACCTGGCTTCACAGCTGCAATAGCATTTGTGTTAGCAGATAGTACTGTGTTGTAAATTTCCTTTTGTGCTTCACTAGGTTCACCAAAGGCAACTGTACGTGTAATGTCAGAACAATAACCATCGTAAATTACGCCAAGGTCGAATAAGATCATATCGCCTTTTTCTATTTTTCGAGCACCTGGTTTACCATGTGGAGAGGCTGTTTTTGGACCGCTCAATACCATTGTCTCAAAGGACATCTTGCAGCCTTTATCCTGAATAGCACTTTCTATTGCTGTTAAAATTTCCATTTCTGTTTTGCCTTCTGCGATTTCTTTACAGCCGATTTCAATAGCATAGTCAGCTAGTGCAGCGGCTTTACGTAATTTTTCTAATTCATTTGCCTCTTTAATTACGCGCATAGCATTGATTTTTTCATCAAGGCGGACAAAACTTGCCTGTGGAAATGATTGTTGTAGAGCTTCTAAACGCTCTACAATAAGTTGACCTTTTTCAATAGCAAACGTTTGTGGATTAACATTACGAGCTTTTATCGCTTGTGCAAGAACTTCCATTGAATTTTCAGTATCTTGGTGGCCGATGACTTCATAAGACCAACCTGCATCCTTCGCATCTGGGATCTCCATTTTTGGACAAATTAAAAAAGGTTCTGCCTCTTTAAAAATCATCACGCCTAGCAATCTCTCATGTGGATCACTTTTAAAGCCTGAAACGTAAAAAACATTGTCTGGTGTCGTTACGAAAGCGGCATCAATTTGGTTTTGTTGTAAATAACTTTGAATTTCTTTAACCTTTGACATAAACAGTTCCTCCTCTTATTGCACTGAAAAATTTCCATGTGCTTGGCTAAACTAATAGCTTAACCGGGATGAGGCTTCGACTTTTGAGCGATTTATAACTCTAATTCGATGCTTCATTTTGTACAAATGAATAAATGTCTTCCCACAAGGTATGCTTTGTTGGGAAAGAATCTATTATTCTCTGTACAAGCATATCAAAAAAAGGGAAAAATCGCATGGATAGCGAATAAAAATGGTGTAGAACAATATGTACCGCAGGGAGGAAACGTAAATGGAAATTAGTTATCATGGACATTCTGTTGTCAAAATTCAATCAAATGGGAAAACAATCTTGGTAGATCCATTCATTAATGGGAATGGACAAACAGATTTAAAGGTTGCTGAGGAAGCACCGGATATAATCTTACTTACACATGGTCATAATGATCATGTTGGTGATACAGTGGAGCTTGCAAAGAAAAAAGATGCACTTGTCATTGCGCCAAACGAGTTAGCCAATTGGATTTCTTGGCAAGGAGTGAAAGTGCACCCGATGCATATAGGGGGAGCCAAGGAATTTGATTTTGGTAAAGTGAAGTTTACGCAAGCTTTCCACGGTTCGTCATATGTAACTGAAAATAACGAAATTATTTATATGGGAATGCCTGCTGGAATTTTACTATTTATCGAAGGATTAACAATTTATCATGCAGGGGATACAGCTTTGTTTAGTGATATGAAACTAATTGGAGAACGCCATCCTATTGACATTGCATTTTTACCAATTGGTGATAATTTTACGATGGGTCCAGAAGACGCAGCTTGTGCCGTGTCATTTTTGAAGCCGAAAATTGTCGTACCAGTTCATTACAATACATTCCCACCAATCGAGCAGGATCCACAAATTTTTGCGGATTTAGTGCAAAATGCAGAGGTTCAAATTTTAAAAGCGGGTGAAAAAGTAAACTGTTCCTAATCAGTGACACTGCTGTACTATATGAGTTGGCACCACGTGCGTAGTTGAAACGATGGGGAAAGTATAACAAATTCATCACTTTATATTAAATATTTTTATAAAAAATATGGTACACTAAGAGCAGAATTGATGATTGAGAAATAGGTGATATTTTGTCTACAAAACATGAGAGAATTTTACAATACATCGAATCATTACCCGTTGGTGATAAAATTTCAGTACGTCAAATTGCAAAGGAAATGCAGGTGAGTGAAGGAACGGCATACCGTGCTATTAAAGAAGCGGAAAATCGTCGTTTAGTAAGCTCTATTGAACGTGTTGGAACAATTCGTATTGAGAAGAAAAAGAAAGAAAATATTGAGCGATTAACCTTCGCAGAAATTGTAAATATTGTAGATGGCCAAGTTTTAGGTGGAAAAACAGGTCTACATAAAACGTTAACGAAATTTGTTATTGGTGCCATGCAATTAGAAGATATGATGCGTTATACAGATGCAGGAAGCTTGCTGATCGTTGGTAACCGTTTTAAAGCGCATGAAAATGCACTTCGAGCTGGTGCAGCTGTTTTAATTACAGGGGGCTTTGATACAACTGAGGAAAACAAATTACTTGCAGATTCCTTGGACTTACCGATCATTTCAACAAGCTATGATACCTTTACTGTGGCAACAATGATTAACCGCGCAATTTATGACCAATTAATTAAAAAAGATATTTTATTTATTGAAGATATTTTTGTGCCGATGACTGATACTTCTGTTCTTCGAAATGATGAAACAATTCAACATTTCCACAAGCTAAATGAACGAACAACTCATGGTGCATTTCCTGTTGTGACAGCAAACAATAAGCTTGTTGGGATGATTACAGTAAAAGACGTTATCGGTCGCGAAGAAAACGAGTTTATTGAAAAAGTTATGACGAAAAATCCGATTGCTGGATCGATGAAAATGAGTGTTGCTTCTGCAGGGCATCGTATGATTTGGGAAGGGATTGACCTGTTACCAATTGTCGATGATGATAATATTTTGCAAGGTGTAATTAGTCGACAAGATGTACTAAAGGCGCTTCAGCTTGCTCAAAGACAACCTCAGCATGGTGAAACGATTGATGATTTAGTGAAAAATGAGATGAAGGTGCTTGGCGATGAAGAATTAATCGTAGAATTTAAAGTAACTCCTCAAATGACCAACCAATACGGGGCAATTTCTTATGGAGCATTTACAACTTTGCTAGCGGAAGTTGGTTCATTCTCATTAAAGCGTCGTAAACGTGGAGATGCAGTTGCCGAAAACATGACGATTTATTTCATCAAACCTGTGCAAATGGAAAGCACACTTACTGTAAAGCCTCGAATATTAGACATGAGTCGTAAGTTTGTGAAAATGGACTTCGAAGTGTTTAATCAACAAATGCTTGTTGGGAAGGCAATGATGATGTTCCAACTACTGGAACGTTAAGAAAACAGAAAAAGGGATGGTCTAGGGTACATGCTAGACCATCCCTTTCATTTCTTTCAGCGGGTGTCATGGAATTATGCCGAGGCATAATTGATTATTTATCGGTTAATACGGTACTCTTCTTCAACAAATTGACCGTAGTGACGAACCTTTTTAGTGTTTTCGACAATAACAAAGATGCCTAAAACGACAAGAATTGCTACAATAATAAATGTAAATAACCCTGGGAATAAATAAGCTTGGTTTAAACCAAACAAAAGAATAAATGCACCGAAACTTACATTGGCTTTACTCTTGTACCAATTTTTAGCGATTGGTAATGAAGAACGAAACTGTTTTGTTTTAAAATAAAAATAAAACACAAATGATATGATTATTGTAAATACAAATATTAAATTGAGCATAGTAAACCTCCTAGCATAACTAGTCATTATTGTAACGATTATTGAAGAAAAATGCTAACGGTTATTACTATCAAGTTGGGGGAAATTAATTTGAAAAGACAAATCATCGACACAATTGCTTCATATGAAACAATCATTATTCATCGCCATGTGCGACCAGATCCAGACGCTTATGGATCTCAGCAAGGCTTAAAAGAGCTTATTTTAGCAAATTATCCGGAAAAGAAAGTTTTTGCTGTAGGTGAGCATGATGAATCATTATCATTTTTAGTAAATCCCGATGACATTACAGATGAAATTTACGATAATGCTTTAGTTATTGTGACAGATACGGCAAATACAGAACGTGTGGACGATCAACGCTATATAAAAGGTAAAACGATTATTAAAATAGATCATCATCCAAATGACGATGCGTATGGTGATTTACTATGGGTAGATACGAATGCGAGCTCTTGTAGTGAAATGATTTATGAGCTTTTTGAGGAAGGGAAACAAGTAGCCAACTGGATTCTACCAGATG
The DNA here is from genome assembly GCF_050280125.1 of Lysinibacillus sp. NPDC093692. Lineage (NCBI taxonomy): Bacteria > Bacillati > Bacillota > Bacilli > Caryophanales > Bacillaceae > Lysinibacillus > Lysinibacillus sp. NPDC093692. The sequence continues at coordinate 120,511 of NZ_JBNNUW010000005.1, read as the reverse complement.
CCTCCGCAAGATTATTATTTGCTGGTATTGTAGGAGATACAGGACGTTTCCAATTCCCTAGCACGACCGCAAAAACGTTTAAAATTGCAGGGGAGCTTGTTTCATATGATTTTGATCGAAATCAAATTTTCGATGGAATGTATGAAATGGAGCAAAAGCTATTAAATTTACAGGGCTATATTTATCAAAATTTCAAAATGGATGAGTACGGAGCAGGACATATCAAGCTGACAAAGGAATTGCTAGCAGAATTCAATGTTGTACCGTCAGAGGCATCCCTGTTAGTTGGCTGTCTTGGAAGTGTGAAAGGTATTTGTGCATGGGTGGTCTTCATTGAAGAGGTCGATCAAATTCGTGTGCGTTTACGCTCAAAAGGCCCTGTTATTAACACTTTGGCGAAGGGATTTAACGGTGGTGGACATCCGCTCGCTTCAGGAGCTACAGCTTATTCATGGGAAGAAGCAGAGCGTGTTATAACGAGATTACAGGAAATTTGTAAGGCGTATCGATAAACATTTTTTCATACCTAGAAAGGAAGGGATTCATTTGACACATGTATATACGAAAATGCATACGAGTGCGGATTTATTGCAAAGTACGATTCGGCTTGAGCAATTGATCCCTTTTTTACAAGAGCAAAATACTCAGGCCTGTGCAATCGTCAATTCAAAATTGTACGGGCTTTTGCCTTTTTGTAAAGCATTGCAGCAAGCGAATATTCATGCTGTATTAGGGCTCTCGATAAACGTACAGTGGCAAGATAGAAAGGTTCCAATTGTGCTGTATGCTCAGACGCAAGAAGGCTACCAGCATCTTTTAAAGATTAGTAGTGCAGTTTCGATAAGAGAGGATAATACGCTTCCGTGGAAATGGCTTGAAGGATATGCGGCGGGCTGTGTGGCATTACTTTCTTCGGATGATTTAGTAGAAACTGAGGATTGGACAGAAGTAGCAAGTGCTTTAAACAAGGTATTTGGCAAGCATTTATTTATGGGAATTGCAAGACCAGCAGGAATGAAAGCCGAAAAAGAAGAAACGTTTGTGACGTGGTGTGAAACTATGAATATAACGTTAGTTGCCTCCCAAAGCTGTTATTTTTTACGACCAGAAGATCATTTCGCCTTTGAGGTTGCAAGAGCGATAGATTCAGGTGAAAAGCTTACTGATACAATGCAATCAGCTCATTTACAAGGATATTTCGCTCCGACAGAAGAGGAATGGCGAAGCTGGTTTGCTGATCATCCAGAATGGCTAGCATCTAGTGCAACGATGCTAGCGAGCTGTACGGCGGAAATTCCTGAAATGCACGTTCAAATGCCTAAATTTCCTGTTCCTACAGGTGAAACAGCCGAAAGCTTGCTTGTCAAAGAGACTTTTGCAGGATTGGCAGAACGATTAAAGCAAGCAGAGATTCCTAAAGTTTATCAGGAGCGGCTTCAATACGAGCTTGAGATTATTTGTTCAATGGGCTTTGCAGATTATTTTTTAATTGTTGCAGACTTTATGCACTTTGCTAAAGAAAATCGTATTTTAACAGGTCCTGGTCGTGGTTCATCAGCAAGTTCTCTTGTAGCTTATAGCTTATCTATTACGCAAGTAGATCCATTAGTTTATGGCTTATTATTCGAACGATTTTTAAACCCGGAACGTGTTACACTGCCGGATATCGATATCGACTTTGTCGACAGTAAAAGACAAAAAGTAATCCATTATGTCGCTCAGAAATATGGCAAGGCAAATGTGGCGCAAATTATTACGTTTGGCACTTTATCTGCAAAGGCAGTAGCTAGAGATGTTGCGCGTGTTTTTGGTTTTGACGCTGAAACGTTAGAGAAAATCTCGAAAATGATTCCCAATAAACCAGGAATAACATTGCAAAAAGCAGTAGCCGAATCACAAGGCTTACAAGGCTGGTTAGCTGAGGATGAAAAACATCGTCGTTGGTTTGAGGTGGCGTTAAAACTTGAAGGAGTGCCAAGAAATTCTTCCACTCATGCGGCAGGAATTGTGCTGTCACCTTCTCCATTAGTTAATACGATACCGATTGAAGAAGGGCATGATGGAATTTATTGTACGCAATGGCCGATGGGAGATGTAGAAGCCTGTGGACTTGTCAAAATGGATTTTTTAGGATTGCGCAACCTGACAATTTTAGAGCAAGTGCGTTGGTCAATTTATAAAGCCGGTGGTCCTTGGATAGAGTTTGAGCTTATACCGATGCAAGATGAAAAAACATTTCAACTTCTTCAAATGGGAGATACATTAGGGATTTTCCAATTAGAATCGGAAGGTATGAAGCAAGCTTTACGTGATATTCAACCAACCCATTTTTTAGATATAGTAGCAGTCAATGCGTTGTATCGCCCTGGTCCAATGGATTTTATTCCGATGTATGCTAGACGGAAAGCGGGAAGGGAATCGGTTACTATGCCTCATCCGGCATTAGAGCCCATTTTACGAGAGACATTTGGTGTCATAGTTTATCAAGAACAGATCATGCAAATTGCCTCGGTGATGGCTGGATTTACGATGGGACAAGCGGATTTATTGCGTCGAGCGGTAAGTAAAAAAAATCGTCAAGTATTAGAAGAGCAACGTACCGCATTTGTAGATGGAGCAATGAAGCAAGGCTTTGACGTCCATGTGGCGGAAGAAGTGTATGCATTAATTGTACGCTTTGCAGACTACGGTTTTCCTAAAAGCCATGCTGTCGCATATAGCGTTATCTCCTACCAAATGGCCTATTTAAAGGCACATTTCCCGCAAAGTTTTTATTCTGCGTTATTATCAAATGCAACAGGAAATGTGGAAAAAATTCTGCAACTTGAGAATGCGGCAAAAGAGAAAGGAATTTCGTTTTACCCGCCATCATTAAAACAAAGTACAAAATTCTTTACTGTTGAGAAGGATGGAATTCGCTACAGCTTGTCCGGAATAAAGGGTGTTCCCTATACATTTATAGAAAAAGTATACGCCTTACGCCAGGCGAAGCCAGAAGCATTGGATAATATATTTGACATGGCAGTTGCATTAAGCGCACAGCATTTTAAACCAAAAGTAATGGAGTCTTTAATTTTCGCGGGGGCTCTCGATTATTTAGATAAAGATCGTGCGGTACTGATAGCGACATTGGAGGCAGCTTTGAAGCATGCAGAACTGCTAAGACCAACTGAGGATATTGATATTGAATCGACTACTACCTTTAGCTTTGGTAAGCCAAAGTATATGGAAGCAGAAGCGATGCCACAAAAGGAAAAATTGCTACGTGAAAAGGAAAGTCTTGGTTTTTATATATCAGCCCATCCGGTTACAGAGGAAAGAGCTTTTTGGAATGAGGTAAATAGTACGTGCAGAGAGTTAAAACAAGCGCGTGACGGAACGTATGTCAAAATGCTTGGCATGATAGAAGAAGTGAAAAAAATACGCACAAAAAAAGGTGAGCAAATGGCCTTTGTTCAGCTTCAGGATGAGTTTGGAGCAATATCTGTAACCTTATTCCCTCAGGTTTTTCATCTTGTTCAAGAGCTGTTACTTGAAGATGAATTGCTTTACATTGAGGGGACACTTGAAAGACGCTTTGGTAAACCTCAAGTGAAAGTAAAACATGCGCAAGCGACGAAAAGAATATGAAATTGAAGAAAATATTAGAAACTGCATAAATTTTTTATGCAGTTTTTTCTTTACTTTTTAACAGTTATTTTGTAAGCTAGAGTCAATGTTCAAAAGTGGCCAGACCACTTTCGGTATGTATATGTAGCGACAGATACAATTACGCCAAGGCGAAATTGATAATAGGAGTTGATCGTATGGATAAAAAAACCGAACAAAAAAAAGTGTTTTTGGATATCGTCCAACAATTACGACAACTTATTAAAATGGAAGAAATACAGGCTGGAGAAAAACTACCTTCCGAACGAGTCCTTTCAGAGCGTCTAGGTGTCGGGCGATCCTCTGTGAGAGAGGCATTGCGAAGCTTAGAATTGTTAGGTCTTATTGAAACGAAACATGGGGGAGGTACGTTCCTAGCTTCCACGCATAAGCATCAGCTCGTAGAAATACTGTCGATGTTTATACTAGAAGATGAAAAATCGAAAAAAGATGTCGAATTAACGCGACAAATTCATGAAAAGGAAGCCATTCGCGTAATAAGTTGTACAGAGACTCTGCGAACACTACCGGTGTGGGACAGTTTTTTTGTAAAGCTAGAGATAGAGGATGCGATTAGTTGTCGAGATGTATTACGAGAAATAATCATCACGGCGGGAAATCGTCTTTCACTAAAAGTCTGGTTTCAGTTAGCAGCTTATGATGGTGACCGTTTAAATCGAAACTCAACAGAAGAAGAAAAATTGATCATTCAAACTATGTTGAAATCGATGCAGCTTGGCTATGAAAAAGAAGCACTAAAAGCTTACGAGCAATGGATGAAGACTTTACGAAGTAATTAGACAACAAAGGGGGAGTCAAACATGGCAATTCGCAGCATATTTAGTAAAAAGAAAGAGGACGGACAAGAAAAGGGGTTTCCAGAAGGACTTATGACAAAATGTCCAGAATGCCGTCACATTCAATTAACGAAAGAATTAGAAAAAAATAACAAAGTGTGTACAAAATGTGACCATCATTTCAAAATGACTGCACAGGAGCGCGTAGCATGTTTTTTAGATGAAGGTTCATTTGTTTCAATGGACGATCATTTACAAACAAGTAATCCTCTTAATTTCCCTGCTTATGTTGAAAAAATTTCAGCGGACCAACAAAAAACGGGATTAAACGAAGCCGTACTGACAGGTGTGGGTACCCTTGATGGAGAAGAAATTGTTGTAGCAATTATGGATTCTCATTTCCGTATGGGTTCAATGGGCTCAGTTGTTGGAGAAAAAATCACAAGTGCCGTAGAAAAAGCTACGGAATTACGAGTACCGTTTATTATCTTTACTGCAAGTGGTGGGGCGCGCATGCAAGAAGGCGTACTATCATTAATGCAAATGGCGAAAACGAGTGTGGCATTAAAACGTCATAGTGATCATGGACTATTGTTTATTTCAATATTAACGCATCCTACAACAGGTGGCGTTTCTGCAAGCTTTGCCTCTGTTGGAGATATTAATATTGCGGAGCCACAAGCATTGATTGGCTTTGCTGGTCGTCGAGTAATCGAAGAAACAGTAAGAGAAAAACTACCAAATGATTTCCAAACAGCGGAATTTTTATTAGCACATGGACAGCTTGATGCAATCTTCCATCGAAAAGATTTACGAAACCAAGTAGCAGTGCTTGTAAAAATGCATACAAAAGGAGGCGTGCAACATGTCTAAAAATTTAGCTTTTGAAGAACCAGTAGTACAATTACGTGAAAAAATTGATGAATTAAAAACGATTGCTACCGAGGCAGATGTAGATATGACAGGCGAAATTGAAAAGCTTGAAACACGTCTAACACAGCTAGAACAATCTATTTATGCAAATATGAAGCCATGGGATCGTGTACAGGTTGCTAGACATCCAGAACGACCAACAACTTTACAATATATAGAAGCTATGTGTGAAAACTTTATTGAGTTACATGGAGATCGTACGTTTGGTGATGATGCGGCTATTCTTGGTGGGATTGCTCTTTTTGAAGGTCAGCCAGTAACAATTATTGGACACCAACGAGGGAAATCAACGAAAGAAAACATTCGTCGAAATTTTGGTATGCCACACCCAGAAGGATATCGTAAGGCATTACGCTTAATGAAGCAGGCGGAGAAATTTAAACGACCAATTATTTGCTTTATTGATACGAAAGGTGCTTATCCCGGTAAGGCAGCTGAGGAACGTGGTCAAAGTGAAGCGATTGCTAGAAATCTTGTCGAAATGGCGGGCTTAACAGTACCAGTTATTTCAATCGTTATTGGGGAAGGCGGAAGCGGTGGTGCACTTGCATTAGGTGTAGCAAATCGTGTCTTTATGCTAGAAAACTCAACATACTCTGTAATCTCGCCAGAAGGGGCAGCGTCGATTTTATGGCGTGATGGTAGCCTTGCAAAGCAAGCGGCAGAAGCAATGCGTATAACAGCACCTGACTTAAAAGAGCTTGGCGTTATTGATGGAATTATCCCTGAAATAACAGGTGGAGCTCATCGCAATGTAGCAAAACAAGCACTTTATTTAAAAGAATGTATAAGCGACACACTAAAAACATTGAACTCTTTAAATGGCGACCAATTAATTGAAGACCGTTATGAGAAATTCAGAAAGATTGGACAATATACAGAAGCTTAAATCCATTTTTAGGTTTTTGGACATATAAATTTGCTCGTAAAGAGTTAAAAATTGTTTCTTTAAAAAATAAATAACCTAATGATGGAAGAATAAATAGTGCGAAAAATATTACCAAACACTTCAGAAAAATGTTAAATTCAGGATGTTTTTGAATGGAAAGAGTGTGTGAAAGCGCATTCTTTTTATTTTTTATGTAAAAGTTATGTTTTTGTAGCCTCAGAACACTTACATAGTTTGTTTTTTCATGTTAATGTGAATAATAATAGTATCTGCAGGAGGTTCGACAATGAAAAAAATTGCCGTATTAACAAGTGGTGGAGATGCACCAGGAATGAATGCAGCTATTCGTGCGGTCGTTCGTAAGGCAGCATATCATGGAATTAATGTTGTCGGAATTAAGCACGGCTATGATGGCTTAATAAAAGGAAGTATGGAAGATCTTGATTTAGGTTCAGTAGGTGGTATTATTCAACGCGGTGGTACACATTTAAATTCAGCAAGATGTCCTGAATTTAAAGAAGCCGCTGTTCAGCAACGAGGTATAGACAATATGCGTGAAGCTGGCATTGAGGGACTAGTCGTAATCGGCGGAGACGGTTCATACCGTGGAGCTATGGATTTAGTGAAAAAAGGCTTTCCTGTTGTGGGCGTTCCAGGAACTATTGATAATGACGTACCAGGAACCGAGTATACGATAGGATTTGATACTGCGCTAAATACGGTCGTGGAATCCATTGATAAAATCCGCGATACAGCAACTTCTCATGAAAATTCCTTTATCGTTGAGGTAATGGGGCGAGATGCAGGAGACATTGCTTTATGGGCAGGTCTGGCAGCCGGTGCTGAAACAGTTTTAATTCCAGAAGAAGATTATAATTTGGATGATATTGTGGCACGCTTAGACCGTGGTGCAGCGCGTGGGAAAAAGCATAGCATTATTATTGTCGCTGAAGGTGTCATGTCTGGTAGTGAGTTGGCAAAGCTATTATATGAAAAAACAGGAAAAGAGACGCGTGTTTCTGTTCTTGGACATATCCAACGCGGTGGTTCACCTACTGCGCGTGATCGTGTTCTAGCGAGTCAATTCGGTGCACATGCAGTTGAATTGCTAATGGAAGGAAAGTCTGGCAGGGCGGTAGGTATCCGTAATCATCAAGTGATTGACTATGATATGCCTGAGGCTTTCGAAAAAAATCATGAGGCAGATGTAAGCTTATATACTTTAATGAAAGAACTATCCATATAATTTGATATAAAAACGGAGTGGGCAGAAAATGAGAAAAACAAAAATCGTATGTACAATTGGTCCAGCAAGTGAGTCACCAGAAGTTTTAGAGAAACTAATTGAAGCAGGTATGAATGTAGCCCGCTTAAACTTTTCGCATGGTTCTCATGAGGAGCACGAAGTACGCATTAATTTAATTCGCGAAGTAGCACAAAAATTAGGGAAACCAGTTGGGATTTTGCTGGACACAAAAGGTCCTGAAATTCGTACGCATAATATGAAAAACGGAGAATTGCATTTAGCAGCAGGGCAAGTTATTGATATTTCAATGACGGAAGTTGAAGGAACAGAAACTAGCTTCTCTGTAACGTACGAACGTTTAATCGAGGATGTTGAGCAAAACGGCATTATTTTATTAGATGATGGACTTATTCAACTACGTGTATTAGCAAAAGATATGGAAAAAGGTCTTATTCATACGATTGTTGAAAATGCAGGTGTTTTAAAAAATAAAAAGGGTGTTAACGTGCCGGGCGTTTCTGTACAACTTCCTGGAATTACAGAAAAAGATGCACAGGACATTTTATTCGGTATTAAGCAGGGTGTTGATTTTATTGCAGCCTCGTTCGTTCGTCGAGCAAAGGATGTACTTGAAATTCGAGAATTACTTGAACAAAATGGCGGTAACCACATTCAAATTATCCCGAAAATCGAGAATCAAGAGGGTGTCGATAATATCGATGAGATCATCTTAGTTTCAGATGGGTTAATGGTAGCACGTGGTGATCTTGGTGTAGAAATCCCAGCAGAAGAAGTACCACTTGTACAAAAGAAATTAATTTTAAAATGTAATCAAGTAGGTAAACCAGTTATTACGGCTACACAAATGCTAGATTCGATGCAACGTAATCCACGTCCGACAAGAGCAGAAGCTAGTGACGTAGCAAACGCAATTATCGACGGTACAGATGCAATTATGCTTTCTGGTGAAACTGCAGCAGGACTTTATCCAGTAGAGTCTGTACAAACAATGAATAAAATCGCACAACGTACAGAAAATTCATTAGACTATAAGGCCATCGTCTCTACTCGTAGTCGTGAAAAAGAAGCAAATATGACGGAGGCGATTTCTCAGGCAGTAGCGTACACTTCGATTAACTTAGGTGTAAAGGCCGTGCTTGCACCAACAGAAAGTGGTAACACAGCTAGAATGATTGCAAAATATCGCCCAGGTGTACAAATTGTCGCGGTTACGGGTTCTGCCAATACAGCTCACGCATTAACACTAGTTTGGGGTGTATTCCCAGTTGTTTGCCAACGTGTTACGACAACAGATGAAATTTTAGAGCTAGCTGTTGATGAAAGCTTGAAACATGGCTTTGTAACGCATGGTGATGCAGTTGTTATTACAGCAGGTGTACCAGTAGGGGAAGCAGGTACTACTAACTTAATGAAGGTACACATCATCGGAGATTTGTTAGCCCGTGGTCAAGGTATCGGTAAATCTTCAGTAGTAGGTAAAACAGTTGTTGCTAAAAATGCAGCAGAGGCACTAGCTTATGATACAGACGGATGCATTATAGTAACGGTTGGTTCAGATCGTGATATGATGCCAGCGCTTGAAAATTGCATTGGTCTGATTACGGAAGAGGGCGGGCTTACAAGTCATGCAGCAGTTGTAGGACTAAGCCTTGGCATCCCTGTTATCGTTGGAGTAAAAGAAGCTACTACACTGATTCGCCACGGTCAAGAAATTACAATGGATGCTGAAACGGGAGTTATTTACAAAGGGCATGCAAGTGTTCTTTAATTTCTTTAGTAAATGTTTTTATCTATAACAAAAAGCTCTAGTGCAAATAATTGTACTAGAGCTTTTCTTATAAAGATGAAGTAAATAGCATTTTGCGGTTTATCACCGACATCTAGAGATGACATAGATTTAAACAATATTTAACCAACATAAAAATAGTTCCCTCATGGAATGAGAATTTACTATAAAAATAATAACGTCGTCTTCTCTTTAATAGGGCCCATTGTTTTTTTATGAAACTTAATGGGCTATAATAACGTATATAAGGTATAGCGTTTTCAGCTAGAAAGGAGAAAAATATGAGAAAAATTTTTCTTGGTTTCATTGTCTATGCATTAGCCGAGTTGGCGTTATTAATAGTAGTTGGTCAAAATATTGGTATTTTAAATACATTACTGCTTATAGTCGCTACGAGTATTATAGGTATTTATGTAGTGAAAAATAAAGGTATGAATTCTGTGCAAAAGGTTAAAAATACGATAGCACGAGGAGAGGCTCCAGGGCCAGCATTAGTTAACACAGTTTTGAATTTTAGTGGTGGTGTACTACTAGTATTACCAGGTTTTATAACAGACCTTGTTGGTTTATTATTGTTACTGCCTTTTTCTCGCAAAATGTTCCAACCAATCTTTTATTATTGGATGCGGAAAAAAATGAAAAAGGGTCAATTTATCATCGTTCAAAAATAGCATTTTCCTTTAGTTTAACTGCTAAAAATAAAAATATGGGGCTAAGTAAAATGCCGTAAAAACCAAATAATAAAATAGAGGCAGCACTGATGAAAAAGGTGTGGAAAGTCCGTAATTGTAATGTGTTTGACCAAAGCATGGAATCAGCTAGCTGCCTTGTTAATTGAACGAAGAGATATAAAAGTAAAATAGCTACACATAAAAAGGTATTGCCTTTTAAGTAAAAATAAATGCTCATGGGTACAAGAAATACACCAATCCCAAAGAACGGAAGTACATCTGCAAATGCAACTATAAAAGCTTTGATGATGGCTTGTTCAAATTGAAGAATCATGAATCCCGCACAAAGGATGAGCAGAGTAATTGTGAACAGTTGAAACTCCACATACAAAAAGTAATGAAATAGCTGCATAATTTTAGAAAAATGCGACTGCCACTCATTGCGAAATTTTTTGGGCACATATTGAAAAAACCAATACCGGGATTTGCGAGTTTCCAATAGGGCAAAATAGTAAGCGACAAGGAATATAAATACTTCAATTACATGTTTCATTAATAGTTGGAAAATGTTTGCCATGTATAAAAAGATTGAATCGAAAATAGAAAGCGATTTTTCCTTTAAAACTTGGATAAACATTGATTCATATTCGTTGAAAAGTGGGAAATTTTGTAGTGTATCTCGGATTTCTGGGAAGATAAGAATAATACTGTTTATAGAAATGATAACGAGAAGAAAAATGCAAGTTAGAATAAGTGCTTCCACGATAATTGCTGCAAGCCAATAGGCAATCCTACAATAAGAATGAAGGAATTTTATGATAGGATACGTAGAAAAAGACAAAAAAATCGCGAGAGATACAGGTAATACGAACCATAATATTGTTAAGTAGAATATGAAAAACAAAACACTTATAGTTCTTTCGTATGAAAAAAAATTAATATTCCTCATTTTTACAAATTCACCCCATTTCAATTGATAAATTAATGTCAAAATACGAAAAAGAATCTCTTTCAGGCGTATATATAATCGCTCATGCACCTTTTTCTTTATTCGGAGGTTTTTCATTCACAAAGCTGTCAAAAATGATTATAATAGCAATTGTAAGCGATTTACTTAATGGTTCATATGAGCAAAAAACGTAAATGCGACCTAATAACTGCATTTACAACTAAAAAATATAAATATGAGGGAGCGATAATTTATGTCAGCAACTAAAGGTTTAGAAGGTATCGTAGCAGCGGAATCTAAAATCAGTTCAATTATCGATGACACACTTACATATGTTGGTTACAACATTGATGATTTAGCAGTGAACGCGTCATTCGAAGAGGTAATTTATTTATTATGGCATACTCGTTTACCAAAAGCAGACGAGCTAGCTAAATTAAAACAACAATTGGCAGACAACATGTCTATTCCGCAAGCAATTGTAGACCAATTCAAAACATACCCACTTTCAACTGTACATCCAATGGCTGCACTACGTACTGCAGTATCTTTACTTGGTGTATTCGATGAAGAAGCGGATGTTATGGATACAGAAGCTAACTATCGTAAAGCTATCCGTTTACAAGCTAAAATTGCAACTGTAGTTACTGCATTTGCGCGTGTTCGTAAAGGTTTAGAGCCAGTTGCTCCAAAACCAGAATTAGGATATGCTGCAAACTTCTTATACATGCTTAAAGGTGAAGAACCAGCAGCAATCGAAGTTGAAGCATTCGACAAAGCGTTAGTATTACATGCTGACCACGAATTAAATGCATCTACATTCACGGCACGTGTTTGTGTAGCTACATTATCAGATGTTTATTCTGGTGTAACTTCAGCTATCGGAGCATTAAAAGGACCACTTCACGGTGGTGCAAACGAGCAAGTTATGAAAATGTTAACTGAAATCGGCTCACTTGAAAACGTTGAATCTTATATTCAAAATAAATTAGATAACAAAGAAAAAATCATGGGCTTCGGTCACCGCGTATACCGCAAAGGCGACCCACGTGCACCACACTTACGTGTAATGTCACAAAAATTAACTGAGCTAACTGGTAAACCAGAACTTTATGAAATGTCAGTTAAAATCCATGACATGATCGTAGAACAAAAGAAATTACCTGCAAACGTAGACTTCTTCTCTGCGTCAGTGTATGATTCTTTAGGTATCGATCATGACCTATTCACACCAATTTTCGCAGTATCACGTACTTCTGGTTGGGTAGCTCATATTCTAGAGCAATATGCTAACAACCGCCTAATCCGTCCACGTGCAGAGTATGTTGGACCAGGCATGCAAAAATATGTTCCAATCAGCGAGCGCTAATTCGGAAAATATGCTAGAATATTTGGGACTGTGTTACATAACACAGTCCTATGATTATGAATTTAGGAGGCAACATCAATGTCAAACAAAATTGTAGTTGAAAATGGCGTACTTAATGTACCAAACAATCCAGTGATTCCTTTCATCGAAGGTGACGGAATTGGTCCAGATATTTGGGCTGCAGCATCACGCGTAATCGACGCAGCAGTAGAAAAAGCTTACAACGGTGAAAAGAAAATCGAATGGTTAGAAGTTTTAGCTGGTGAAAAAGCATTCAACCAAACTGGTGAATGGTTACCACAAGAAACTTTAGACAAAATCAACGAATACCTAATCGCAATCAAAGGTCCTCTTACTACTCCAATCGGTGGTGGTATCCGCTCTCTAAACGTAGCATTACGTCAACAACTTGACCTATATGTATGCTTACGTCCAGTACGTCACTTTGATGGAGTACCTTCTCCAGTTAAACGTCCAGAAGACGTTGAAATGGTTATCTTCCGCGAAAACACAGAAGACATCTACGCTGGTATTGAATTCGAATCTGGCTCTGAACAAGCACAAAAAATCATCAACTTCTTACAATCTGAATTTGGTGTTAACCAAATCCGCTTCCCAGAAACTTCTGGTATCGGTGTAAAACCTGTATCTAAAGAAGGTACTGAGCGTTTAGTACGTTCTGCTATCGAATATGCTATTAACCATAAACGCCCATCTGTTACTTTAGTACACAAAGGTAACATCATGAAATTCACTGAAGGTGGATTCAAAAAATGGGGTTATGAATTAGCTGAAAAAGAATTTGCTGATCAAACATTCACTTGGAACCAATATGATGCTATTAAAGCTGAACAAGGTGAAGAAGCAGCGAACAAAGCACAAGCTGACGCTTTAGCAGCTGGTAAAATCTTAGTTAAAGATTCTATCGCTGATATCTTCTTACAACAAATCTTAACTCGTCCAAATGAGTTCGACGTAGTTGCTACAATGAACTTAAACGGTGACTATATCTCTGACGCATTAGCTGCACAAGTTGGTGGTATCGGTATCGCTCCAGGCGCAAACATTAACTATGTAACTGGACACGCGATCTTCGAAGCTACTCACGGTACAGCTCCAAAATATGCTGGTCAAGATAAAGTAAACCCATCTTCAGTATTACTTTCAGGCGTATTAATGCTTGAGCACTTAGGATGGCAAGAAGCAGCTGACATGGTTACTAAATCTGTAGAGAAAACAATCTCTTCTAAAGTTGTAACTTACGACTTCGCTCGTTTAATGGACGGCGCTACAGAAGTAAAATGTTCAGAATTCGCTACTGAATTAATCAAAAACCTTTAATTTTCTATTTTAAATAGAAATTATAGTTAAAGCGGATGTATATTCTGCCGATATAATTAGGGTGAAATGTAAATTTCTATTGAACTTAGCTTAATAAAATATTTACGATGAACTTGTTTAATCGAGGGAGGAGAATTTATTCTCCTCCCTTTTTTAAATTCTTACAGCAGGTGTTTAAACACCCGCTGAAAGAAGCCTCCGGTGGATGTCACGGAATCGGAAAGGAGTTCTTTGTGCTTGCACAAAGCCGATTCTTGACGCAATTATGCCGAGGCATAATAGATTATATAACCTAATTTAAAGGAGCGTATTCGAATGTCTCTGAAACGAAAAAAAATCTCAGTAATCGGTAGCGGTTTTACTGGCGCTACTGCAGCATTTTTAGCAGCTCAAAAAGAACTTGGTGATGTAGTGTTAGTGGATATCCCTCAAGCTGAAAACCCAACAAAAGGTAAAGCTCTAGATATGTGGGAAGCTGCACCAGTGCAAGGCTATGATTCTTATGTTAAAGGTACTTCTAATTATGCGGATACTGCAGATTCTGATGTAGTAATTATCACTGCTGGTGTTGCTCGTAAACCAGGTATGAGCCGTGACGATCTTGTTCAAATTAACCAAGATGTAATGAAAGCAGTTTCCAAAGAAATTGCTAAGTACTCACCAAATGCAACAATCCTCGTTCTTACAAACCCAGTTGATGCAATGACTTACACAGTATTCAAAGAAACTGGTTTCCCTAAAAATCGTGTAATAGGTCAATCAGGTGTACTCGATACGGCTCGTTTCTGTGCGTTTGTAGCTGAAGAACTTAATATCTCCGTAAAAGACATCACAGGTTTTGTTTTAGGTGGGCATGGTGATACAATGGTGCCACTAACACGCTACTCATTTGCTGGAGGTATTCCATTAGAAACGTTAATCCCAGCAGATCGTCTTGAAGAGATTGTTGACCGTACACGAAAAGGTGGCGCTGAAATCGTGAACCTTCTTGGGAACGGTTCTGCATATTATGCTCCTTCAGCGGCGCTTATTGAAATGGCGGAAGCTATCATTAAAGACCAAAAACGTATACTTCCATCTATAGCATACTTAGAAGGCGAATATGGCTACAACGATTTATACCTAGGTGTTCCGACATTATTAGGTGCAAATGGTGTAGAAAAAATCTTTGAACTTGAATTAACAGACAATGAAAAAGCAGCTTTAGATAAGTCGGCAGAAGCAGTCCGCGATGTTATGAAAGTTTTAGCTTAATAAAAGTTTATGAAATCGAGTAGGATTCATTCCTACTCGATTTTTTTTTGAGTATTTAGCTATCAAAAAGTAGAGCGATTAATGTGGAAAAATAAGATGTTCTTACAAAATACAGGATACCGAAAAATAGAGGTGGGTGGCACAAATCCCTCCTCTTTTTTGTGTTTTTATGGAAAATAAAATAATTTATGAAGGATTTTTTATAATATGTAAACTTTTCTTTGAGTTCTGCGTTGTATAGGCAGAAGGGAGATAGATATGGCAAATCAATCAATGAATGAATTTCTGCAGCAAGTAGGTACCATATTATACCGATATTTAAGAAAACGTGGATTAGCCCATGAGGATGCAGAAGATATCGTTCAAGATACATGTTATAAATTTTTATTACATAAAAATGGAATTCAATCAGACAAAGTAATGAGCTGGTTATACCGTGTGGCTACCAATCAGTTTTATGATCTCAAGAGAAAAGAAAAGCGTCATCCAACAACCGAATTTGATGAAGTCCAATTGACAGCATTGACTAATATACCTGAAATTCAGGTTCTAAAAAAAGAAAAATTAGAGGACATAAGAGACACTTTTGAAACGCTGTCTAACTTGCATCAGGAATTATTAGTTCTGAAATATGAGATGGGATTATCGTATAAAGAAATTTCAGCTTTAATGAATAAGAATGAAAACACTCTAAAAACACACGTCAGACGTGCTAGGGAAGAATTTACTGAAAGATTTAAGGAGGACACTGATTATGAATAAAGGGCAAAATGATTTTTTATTTGATGAAAAACAGACGAAAAAAATAATGAGAAAGGCAAAGTTTTGGTCAACAATAAAAATTATTGGCATAACGATCATCGTTACGCCAATTGTTCTAGTAGTAGTATGGTACGGTCTTAGGAACTTATCAATAAATAGTGCTGAGAAAGTAAAGGACGATATTAGATTGTTTAACGCAATTAGCGCCCCAAATGTTCAAATTAGTAATCAAATGTATGACTATAATTTGTTTGGAGGGAAAATAAAAACGACAACATTTAAGGTACTTGGAGATAAGCATAGACCTTATATTTGGGAACCTCTCGAAAGTGATTACAATCTATTTGGAACTCTTACAAGAAATTATGTTTCAGGCTCGATCCAAATAGAAGGTTCAGAATCACTAGCGGAATCAAATCAATTTGAACAATTTAATGAATACACTGGCGATAGAGAAATGTTTTTTTATTACCCGGAGATTTCATACGATGTTTATAAAGGTAGTATCAGTGAACTCAATCAATTGGAAGAAAATACTTTCGTAGAGCTAGCAATATCTTTTGATAATGCATATAGCTTTGACGACATTAAACGCAAGTTGCCTTCTGATGTGCAAGTAGATTGGTGGTGGGTGGATGCCTTTACAGAGGAAGGATTGAATTTTATGAAGCAAGGACAGGGTACTATTGCAGCTAATTCTCCGTTCATTTTCGGATTTCAATCGGAACAATCAAAACCAGTACCCCGACAGTCTCAAAGCGACGAGGTTGACACCTTTATTCAAAACCTTGAGCTTCTTCGAGGGAGCAAGAACTTTGAGTGGGAAACAAACCAAGTTTACCAATCCTTAATAGGGGAAAATGGAACCCTGGAAAGAAGTGATGTGAAAATTATCGGGGCCGTAGTAACTGGCACACCAAAGCAATTGGAGTTATTACAAGGGCAAACATACATTAAAGCATCTACATTTGGGGTAATATCTAATCGAAAATAGGAGACTTGAAAGGCAATAAAATAGCTCTCCTATAAATCATCTCATATACTTATTTTACCCAAACATATATTGTCTGACATAGTAGTTCATCAGGCAAAATGAATGGTTTTAATGAAAATCAATTGATCGTAAATAGTAGCTAGAGCGTCTTGCATCGTAATGAAACACGATAGCAGGACGCTTTTTGTTTCTGCAAAAATTGGAGGCAACGACTTTGAAAACATTAACAAAATCCTATCAATAAAGTGAAATTAACTTAAGTAGTGAATAGCTTACCCTCTATAGCATTTATATACCTTACAGCTGAGTTATGAACAGATTGTTTTGCATCTTTTTTCACAATACGGAGAAAAGCATCATATATTCGTTCAAAATGTAGATCCTCTACTTGACTTAAGATTCTTTCCACTGTTTTAACAGGAAGTGGAATGAAATTAGGGAAACTATACATAAATGTTACCCAATTGCGGTCAGCCACTACACGAATGATATCTCCAACTAGTAATATGCCTTTTTGTTGATTACCATTTTTCCATTCTAGTACAGTGGCTCCTTTAAAATGACCACCCATACGATAAAGAGTTAACCCATTCTGTAAAGTAAGAGATTCACCAGACCAAAAAATAATCTTGTCACTAGTTCTTGTAACCCATTTTTTATCATCCTCATGAATATAAATAGGTGCGTTAAAAGTTTCTGCCCACTCCACTTGACTTGAATAATAATGAGGATGAGATAATGCGATGGCATCAATTCCCCCCAACCTCTCTATTTTATCAATAGTTTCTTGATCAATATATGAAATACAATCCCATAACAAATTAAAACCCTGTTCTTGAATTAAATAAGTTGTTTGTCCAATTCCAAATGTTGGACTAGTTGTTATGCTAAATAATCCATCTTCTTCAAGATTAAAGTCATTTTTATAAATTTCAGAAGAAATCATTTTGTTCAAAGTTGTCCAAGTTTGCCCATTTACATCGACATATTGTCTTTCTTCTGAGCAAATAGTACATTGCTTTGGCTCTTCCATTGATTTTTCATACTGCACCCCACATGTTTCACAAATATAGTAATTCAAAATTACTCCCCCTTTAAAATCCTTGACCTCAATTCACTACACACCATATATTACCAACGTGATTCGGAAAAGTATTTACAACTTTAGTCTGAACTTCATAATTATGTTAAATTAGCAGTTCGTTAATTTTTAGTTCTTTCGGCGATTTTCTAAGTAAGGAATTGGTGAAATCCGCAAATATGAAGGGTAGATGTCTTTTGTATTTTTTTCAGCTACGCTTTGGAGAATCTGGTCCTTCAACATTCATCAGCTAAATATCAAAAAGAATGGCAACACCATTCTCGGTTAAAGACAAAGGAACCGATAAATAATGCTGAATGAAGATTACATGGTTATTCTGCTTTTCGTTGTACTTTTGGAATAAAATTGATACTATGAAGGTATATGATAGAAAAGGGGTTGGCGTATTTTTGCTTCAAAAAAACAGTAAGCTTGGTCTCTCTATTGATGAAATTACAGTTGGCGAGAAGATTCATATAACCGAAAAGATAGAAGATAAGGATTTATTGCTTTATTTAGGACTGACGAATGATAATAATCCACTTTATATTCAACATGATTATGCTGCAATGACACCTTTTCAAAAGCCAATCGTACCAACAATCATGTTAAATGGCATTATTACTTCAGCTGTGTCAAAGTATATTCCTGGACCAGGTGCACGAATTATTGAGCAACATATAAAATATTTAGGACCGCTCTATCATTATGAATTATTTGATACTCTTTTAGAAGTAACAGAAGTAAATAAATTACAAAATACGATTACAGTATGTGTACACTCATATAATGAGCAAAAGGAGCTTGTGATTGAAGGTACTTTACTGGTAACACCACCACTTACTTTATAAACGTCTTGAGATTTGAAATGGGGGTTTCAAATCACTAACGGAGGCATTACACATGACAAAAACGATTTTAGTTGTAGAAGATGAATTTTCTATTGCGACATTATTGAAATATAATTTAGAGCAGGCTGGATATGTTGTCGAAACAGCTGCAGATGGTCAAGAGGGTCTTGATAAGGCAATTGACTTACAGCCAGATTTAATTTTATTAGATTTGATGCTTCCAAGACTTGATGGTATGGAGGTTTGTAAGCAAATTCGTCAACAACGTATGAATACACCTATTATTATGCTAACAGCAAAGGATGACGAGTTCGATAAAGTACTTGGTCTAGAGCTAGGGGCAGATGATTATATGACGAAGCCCTTTAGTCCACGCGAAGTGTTAGCGCGGGTAAAGGCTGTTTTAAGACGTTTCACACAAAATGTAGTGGCTGAAGATAAGAATGGGTCACAAGAGAAAATGTATGAATTTGGACAATTACGTGTTTTTCCAGAGCGTTTTGAAGTGTTTTTACAGGATGAAGCACTGGAATTTACGCCAAAAGAATTTGAACTACTCATTTATTTACTTGAAAATAAAAACCGTGTTTTAACGCGTGATCAACTATTAAGTGCTGTATGGAAGTATGACTTTGCTGGCGATACTCGAATTGTGGATGTGCATATAAGCCACCTTCGCGATAAAATCGAGGAAAATAGCCGTAAGCCGATATTCATCAAAACAATTCGCGGCCTTGGCTATAAATTCGAGGAGCCGAAAACGACATGAAATCAATGAGCAACCGCTTATTCTTGACATTCATGCTATTGCTTGGAACGATATTAGCTGTCCTAATGGTTGTAATAGGTCAGCTTTTTCCTGTTTATATAGAACAGTACAACGAACAGGCTAGTGTAGAGATGCAAGAATCTATTAACCGAGTATTAGATGAACGAAAGATTGAACTATCTAAGGAAGATAAAGAGGCGCTATATACTGCGCAAAACATTGAGGTAAAAGATTCTCTATTATCGACTGTTCATACGCGACTTTATGTAGTGCTAGCGATACTTTTTATCATAGCACTTATGTTAATGGCTATTGTAAGTCGCTATATGATTAGAAATTTCACTGCTCCTATTGATAACGTGACAGATACGGCACTTGAGCTGGCAAAGGGAAATTACCGTGCTCGTGCCCATGAAAATGAGCATGAACGCATGATGCCGCTTAGTCACTCCATCAATATTTTAGCGCGTAATTTACAGGATATTACGACGATTCGCGAGGTAGAAGAGGAAAGGCTTAAAACGTTAATTGAAAACATGGGAAGCTCCCTCATGATGATAGGACGTGAGGGCAATATATCTATTGTGAACCGTGTATTTTTAGAGCGTTTCGGTATGCAAATTGACGATGTACAAGGGAAAGTTTTTCGTACAATTGGTTTACCAAAATCACTAGAGCAATTTATTGACCATGTGTTTCTAACGGAAATGCCTTATCGACAACAAATTAAAATGGAGGTCCAACAGGAGCTGTATAATAAGGAAGTGTACGGAGCACCTGTTATAGGGGATCATGGTCGTTGGCTTGGTGTCGTTATCGTTATGCATGATATTACGGAGCTTGTTCGTTTAGAGCAAATTCGTAAGGACTTTGTAGCAAACGTATCCCATGAATTGCGTACACCTATTACCTCTATTAAAGGCTTTTCTGAAACATTATTGGATGGTGCGTATAAGGATGAAAAAATGCTCCTATCTTTTTTAGAGATCATTTATAAAGAAAGTAACCGTCTGCAGATGCTTATCCAGGATTTACTAGAGTTATCGAAAATTGAACAGCATGGTTTTACCGTTAATATTATGCCGATGGGCTTGCAAGATGTACTTATACGTGGAGCAGAGCTGACAGGTCCACGTCTGGATGAGAAAAATATGAGCTTTTATGTTGATATAGAGCGTGATGTTCAAGTTATGGGTGATGCCAATCGCATTATTCAAATTGTCACTAATTTAATTACCAATGCCATTACGTACTCTCCGGAAAATACAACCGTTACGATTCGTTTAAAGGAAAATGAAACGTACGGCATTCTTGAAATAGAAGACCAAGGTATAGGAATTGAAAAACATGAAATTGCTCGTGTCTTTGAACGCTTTTACCGTGTGGATCGTGCGCGAAGCAGGAATTCTGGGGGAACAGGTTTAGGACTTGCTATTGTGAAACACTTAGTAGAGGCGCACCATGGTCGCATTCAGGTAGAAAGTGAAGTTGGTGTAGGGACAAAAATGATTGTTATGATTCCGAAAAATTAATGAATTCTTTACAATAGCACAATTTTAGATTCACAATGGGGTCTTATACTTGTTAGTAGAAACCCCCTTATAAAATTGTTAAGACTATAAAATAGCAAAAAAATCTTTATTTATATATAAATTAGATTTTTTATTTGTTGCTTAATTATCGCCACAATAGTAAGAATCTATTACCAGACTTTTTGGTAATAGATTCTTTTTCTGTTTTACACGTAACAAAAATAGGTGTAAAGTATAGTAGCATAATATTCACCCAATAATATTGTACTGATTGTTAGTTCATAGTGTTGAGAATAAAATAGCCAAGGAAATCTTTGCTATAGCGATTTAAAGAAGGGAGATTTTCATTGCAGATTTCACTTTTCGCACTCTCATGTTTTTGTTGCTGTCACTTAGTTTTTTTAAACATCTGTTAGCTTCATTTTATTACAGTAAATTAGAGTGACATACTAGAAGATACATGTTAAGAGAAGCGGTTGATTGGAGTGGAGACTGGGCGACTCCTTGGGGATCAGCGTCACAGATGAAACCCTGCAGTGAAGCGAAGCGGCTCATCGGACGCCCCCAGGAAGCTCTGCTCTGCGCGAAAGCGAAGCGTCAGCAAATGTTTTATCTGTGCGAAAGCGAAGCGACAGCAACAACAAAGCGCCCAGACCGAACGGAGATCAACCACCTCGTTTTGCCGGAGAGCCACAATTTAATAAGACATCTTAATTCCACTAACACCTCAACAACATGAACTGACAATCAGTTTACTTGTTAGTTGAATCAATCGGGCATTAACGGTCAGTTAATAAGTCCATTTTATCTAGAAGTGGTCTACTGATAGTTATAGCAAGATAAAAAATTGAAAGAAGGATGACCATGAAAATCGTCAAAAGTATCGTGCAAATCGGCTATCTTTATGTAATTTTATTTGTTGGGAATAGTATTGCACGCCTACTTCACTTGCCGATTCCAGGGAGCATAATTGGACTAGTCTTATTGTTTTTACTATTGCAGTTTCATATTATTAAGCTTGAATGGATAGAGCTAGGTGCAGGTTTATTACTTAGTGAACTATTACTATTTTTCATTCCATCTGCTATCGGAGTAATCGATTATACCGCATTATTCGGTGTGCAAGGTGTGAAAGCTGTGCTTGTAATTGTATTGAGTGCCATCGTTGTTATGTTTGCAACAGGTTTCACAGCACAATTGCTAGGGCAACGAAAGAAAGGTGATACTGCATGAGCTTTTTAACCGCTATAGTAAGTTTACTAGGTACTATCGCAGTTTTTTATATTTGTAAAATGTTTTATAAAAAGTATCAGAAGGAATGGTTATCACCTATATTGATCACACCGTTAGTGGTCATTGCCATTTTGTTACTAACGGGTACATCTTATAAATCCTATACTGCAGGAGCCGGTATTTTATCAAATTTACTTGGACCAGCAACAGTAGCATTTGCGGTACCAATTTATAAAAATTTTAATCTATTAAAGAAACATGCTTTTGAAATTTTTCTAAGTATTGCAGTGGGCTCAGCTGTTGCTATTACATCTTCATTTATCATTGCCGTAGTAATTGGATTAAATAATGAGCTTGTGCATAGCTTAGTTCCACGTTCAGTTACGACACCAATAGCAATGGACATTTCCAACATGATTGGTGGCTCTCCTACACTTACTGCTGTTTTCGTTATGATAACTGGTATTTTAGGGAGTCTAATAGCACCGTTAGTGATTAAAGTATGTCGTTTCCATCGACCATCCTCTAGAGGGCTAATGTTAGGAATGGGAGCTCATGGCACCGGTACCTCTAAAGCATTTGAACTTGGTGAGTTGGAAGGTACTTTTGCGAGTCTTGCGATGATTGTAGCTGCATTAATTAGCATTGTTTTATCAACAACCTTTTTCCCAGCGTTTGAACATCTAGTTGTCAATATCCTGTTACCTTAACTGGTAACGGGATATTTTTTTGCGGATTAAAGATGGAGGACCGGTGCAAAAAAATGATGAGCTTCACATTGTCCTTATGTAAAACTGCCTAAAATAAAAAAGTGGTTTATTAAAATATTTTGAAACTTTTAAGTAAGTGTCACGTATACAATAGTACTAAGTTTAAGGGAGGATTAGACATGAGTGTGAAAAGGTCACTAATGATGGTGGGACTTGGCATTTTCGGCATTGTTGCAATTATTGCGGTATTTACATCGTGGTACACAGTAGATGAATCAGAACAAGCAGTTGTCATTACGTTCGGTCGTGCCGATAATACAGTTACAGAACCAGGTTTACATTTTAAATTACCTTGGCCTGTACAATCGGTTCAGGTTTTATCGAAGGAAACGTTTAGTTTAAAGTTTGGCTATAAGCAAAATGAAAATGGGGAATTGGAAACTTATGATGCTGAAACGAAAATGATTACAGGGGATGAGCATATTGTATTAACAGACCTTGTCGTTCAATGGAAAATTACAGAACCGAAAAAGTATTTATTCAGCTCACAAGATCCAGAAAAAATATTACATAGCGCTACGTCGAGTGCGATTCGATCCATTATCGGAAGTTCCAAAATCGACGCCGCGTTAACTGAAGGAAAAGCGGACATAGAAGCAAAATCACGAGATTTACTCGTTTCTCTTCTAGAAAAGTACGATATAGGTATAAGTGTTTTAGGGGTAAAACTACAGGATGTTGAATTACCGAACGCAGATGTGCGAGCAGCCTTTACAGCTGTTACAGATGCACGCGAAATGAAAAATACAAAAATTAATCAGGCGAAAAAATATAATAATCAGCGAATTAGTGAGGCTGAAGGTGAGAAGGATGCAATTATCTCGAAAGCTCAAGGTGAAAAAACAGCGCGTATTGAGCAGGCTCAAGGGGATGTAGCTGTCTTTAATAAAATGTATGAGCAATATAAGGGCAATCAACAGATTACACGCGAACGTTTAATTTTGGAAACACTTGAAAATGTATTACCTAAAGCGCAAATTTATATTATGAATGATGATGGTAATACAATGAAATACTTACCTCTTCAAGCATTGCAACCTGCAAAACAGGAGACACCTGCAACACAAGAAACACCTGCAACACAAGAAACTTCAAAAGAGAAAAAAGAAGGGAGCGGTAACTAATGGATCAAAAAAATAAGGATCTTGAAAAATTCCTGAATTTTTTATCGGGTAAATCCAAAAATACTGCTCCAAAAGAAGGGGATAATGTGGTCAAAATGTCGAAAAAAGGCCCGATGAATCCGAAAAAATATATTTCTTTTGCTGTAACATTAACAGCCGTTTTTGCTATTGCCATTATATTATTTGCTAATGTTTATATAGTTAAAGAATCCGAATACGCAGTTGTTAGACAGTTTGGAGAAGTAGTGAAATTTCAGAGTGAGCCCGGCTTGAAAATAAAGGTTCCATTTATTCAAAGCGTAACGAGGCTACCAAAAAACCAAATGACATATGAAGTTTCTGAAGAAGAAATTAATACAAAGGATAAAAAACGAATTATTATTGATAATTATGCAGTTTGGCATATAACTGATCCAAAGCAATTAATTTCAAATGCAGGAACAATAGAAAAAGTTGAATCACGTATGGAAGAGTTTATTTATTCAGTTATTCGCTCAGAGCTTGGTCGAATAGAATATAAGGCGATTATTAATGATGAAGGTTCTTCACGTGGGAGTATCAATGATCAGGTAACTGCACGTGTCAATGAGTTACTTTCAAATGATAAATATGGAATTGAAGTAGTAGATGTTCGTATTCGTCGTATCGACTTGCCGACTGAGAATGAGCAATCTGTGTTTACGAATATGATTTCGGATCGTGAATCAATCGCACAGAAATATTTATCTGAAGGTGACGCTGAGAAACGTCGTGTTGAAGCTCAAACAGATCAGCAGGTTCAAGAAATGCTAGCAACAGCGAAAAAGGACGGTGCGTTGATTCAAGCGGATGGTGAAGCAGAAGCTGCGAAGATTTACAATAAATCATTCTCACAAGACCCTGAATTCTATTCATTGTACCGGACATTAGAATCATATAAGAAAACTATAGGTGAAGATACGGTCATTATTTTGCCATCCACTTCACCATATGCAAAGATATTATCTGGCTATATAAAATAATACTATTATCCTTGCAGGGATAAGTATATGAAGGCGTCTCAATTTTTTGAGACGGCTTTTTTTACTCCTTACATAAATTTAGCAATACATTTTGTATGATATTTTTATATTCTGGTTTCGAGCTTTTGCAAGGATTATTTAATGAATGGCAATACTAATATAAGTTGATTGAAGTGGAGACTGGGCGACTCCTTGGGGATCAGTAAATAGAGGAACGAAGGCTAAGACCATCACATCCTGTGATAACGCCTTCGTGACCAACATCGTGCTGCTGTCGCTACGTTGCACTCACGCTTTCGCGCAAAAGACATCTGTTGGCCCGAGACCCTGGAGCGAGCCTTGCGAGTGAAGCGGCTCATCGGACGCCCCCAGGAAGCTCTGCTCTGTGCGAAAGCGAAGCGGCAGCTACAAAGCGCCCAGTCGGAACGGAAATCAACCCCACTTTATGGTGATAGGCATTTATAATGGGGTTTTGGATTTTGAATCGTATATTTTATAAATATCTTTCATTTATAGATGGTATGTTATGAAAATGATAGAAATTTATAATTTTGTGTTTCGTATATGACTATTATCTGATAGAATGATAATGTTGAAAAATAAAAATGGGGGTAATAGTTGTGAAGTTGCAAATTAGTAAGTGGCTCCAGAATTTAGGGATAGCCTGTAGTATTGCATCGTTATTTACACTTTTCTTCCGTCTATCAGATTTTGCATGGATCACAAAAAGTGTTTATCATATACCAGTATTTTTTGTTATTTTGTTTTTACTAAGCTTGGTCATTGCTGAGGATGTACGAAAAATATTTAAAAGAATATTTTGGTACGAAAAGCGAAAAGTTAAGCGTCCTATTTGGCAAGTAGGGATTGGCTTCATTTTCTTTTTAGCACAAATCAGCGCTGTAATGGTGTTCGATACAGAGCTTACACATCCACAGCTTGGCGGTATGCCAATGTTTTTAGTGTTTGCCTTTATGAATGCTTTTATTTTGACTGTCATATATGAAGAAATTTTCTATCGTAAAGAAAAAACAAATAGAGTTAGTAAATAACGACAGAGAAGTCAATTACAATAAGTGATTGGCTTTTTTTTGTGTAGTTAAACATACGTTAATCTATTGCTGTAGAAATTTTGGCGATTTTCAACGTTATGATTGGTAAAATACCTGTTTTCTCGATAAAGTAAAAGGAAGAGGCATTTTCAAACATACGTTTTCGTTTTACAATTAAGAAGACGAAAACGCAGGAGGATAAAATCATGACAAAGGATAAATTGCTATTATTGGACGGCAATAGTTTAGCGTATCGCGCTTTTTTCGCGTTGCCATTATTAACGAATGATAGTGGAATTCATACGAATGCAGTGTACGGCTTTACAACGATGCTACAAAGAATATTGGAGGAAGAGCAACCAACGAAAATTTTGGTTGCCTTTGATGCTGGTAAGACAACCTTCCGTCATGAAACATTTACGGAATATAAGGGTGGTCGACAAAAGACTCCACCAGAATTATCTGAGCAGTTCCCTTATATACGCAAGCTTATCGATGCTTATGGTATTAAGCGATATGAGCTTGAAATGTACGAAGCGGACGATATTATAGGGACACTTGCCACTGAAGCTTCGACTCAGGATATGGATGTCATCGTTGTATCAGGAGATCGTGACTTAACACAGCTCGCGACTGAGCAAGTAACAGTATACATTACGAAAAAAGGTATTACTGAAATTGAAAAAAATACACCTGTTTTTATTGCAGAAAAATATGGCTTAACGCCTGGACAAATTATTGATATGAAAGGTTTAATGGGGGATTCTTCAGATAACATCCCTGGTGTACCAGGTGTCGGTGAAAAAACGGCTGTTAAATTACTTAAAGAGCATGGTTCAGTAGAGTCGCTTTATGCGGCAATGGATACGGTGAAGGCTTCTAAAATGAAAGAAAAATTAGTTGCCAATGAAGAACAGGCACTAATGAGTAAAAAGCTAGCTACTATTTTTACAAAAGCGCCGATTGATATAACGCTTTCTGATCTTGCTTACAATGGTCCGAATGAGGAAGAATTAATTAGTGTGTGGCAAGAGCTTGGTTTTAAATCACTACTAGAAAAAAGTGATTTTACTGTCCAAGAAGAGGAACAGGCACCTTTTGACTATGAAATTGTGGAAGAAGTAAAGCAAGAGCATTTAAAAGATGTAATGGCAGTGCACTTGGAGTTAGAGGACGAGCATTATCATACTTGCCAGCAACTAGGTATTGCATTAACAGATGGAGAGAAAACAATGTACGTGCCTTTTGATCTTGCGGCTAAATCAGATGTTCTTCGTCTCTGGTTAGAAGATGCTACTAAAATAAAGTACATGTCTGATTCAAAAGCATCTCAAGCTGCGTTAAAACGTGCGGGAATACGTTTAGCTGGTGTGGAATTTGACTTATTGCTTGCTTCTTATATTAATAACCCTGCGCTAAGTGGAGATGATGTGGCAACTCTTGCAAAAGAACTGGGCTAT
This sequence comes from Lysinibacillus sp. NPDC093692, assembly GCF_050280125.1. Classification (NCBI taxonomy): domain Bacteria; kingdom Bacillati; phylum Bacillota; class Bacilli; order Caryophanales; family Bacillaceae; genus Lysinibacillus; species Lysinibacillus sp. NPDC093692. The sequence goes on along the minus strand of NZ_JBNNUW010000005.1, from coordinate 92,978 downwards.
CGCAATGTGCAGGCAAATGAGGCTGTTTATGGTAAAGGCGCGAAACGAGCTATACCAGCTATAGATGCACTTGCTGAGCATGCTAGCCGCAAAGCCTTTGCTGTGTGGTCTTTACAGCCAAAGCTTGAGACATTGTTAAAGGAAAATGAACAATTCGAGCTCTATAAAAACTTAGAACTTCCACTTGCTTCTATTTTAGGGGAAATGGAAAGTGAAGGGATCACGGTCAATCGTGCCACATTAGAGAAGATGGGTCAGGAATTGAATGACAAGCTAATTGTTATTGAACAAGCAATTTATGCTGAAGCAGGAGAAACCTTCAATATTAATTCACCAAAGCAATTAGGCGTTATTCTCTTTGATAAGCTTGGTCTTCCTGTTATTAAAAAGACGAAAACAGGTTATTCCACTGCAGCGGATGTATTGGAAAAATTAAAACCAGAGCATGCGATTATTGAGCATATTCTTTTATATCGCCAGCTAGGAAAATTACAGTCAACTTATATCGAAGGCTTACTAAAAGAAATCCATAAAGAGGATGGTAAGGTGCATACGCGATTCCAGCAAGCGTTAACAGCTACAGGGCGTTTAAGCTCAACGGATCCGAATTTACAAAACATCCCGATTCGTTTAGAAGAAGGGCGAAAAATTCGTCAGGCATTTGTGCCATCGAAAGAAGATTGGATATTATTTTCTGCCGATTATTCGCAAATCGAATTGCGTGTATTAGCCCATATGTCGAATGATAAAAATTTAGTCGAAGCTTTCCGTGAAGGTATGGATGTTCATACACGTACAGCAATGGATGTATTCCATGTTTCAGCAGATGAGGTCGATAGTAATATGCGTCGCGCTGCAAAAGCGGTGAACTTTGGTATTGTCTATGGGATTAGTGATTATGGCTTATCACAAAACTTGGATATTACTCGTAAGGAAGCTGCTACATTTATCGAGAAATATTTTGCGAGTTTCCCAGGTGTAAAACAATACATGGATGATATCGTCCAAGATGCGAAGTTTAATGGTTTTGTGACAACGATTTTAAATAGACGTCGTTATTTACCTGACATTACGAGCTCGAATTTCAATCTACGAAGCTTTGCAGAGCGTACTGCCATGAATACACCAATTCAGGGAAGTGCAGCTGATATTATTAAAAAGGCAATGATTGATATGGATGCTCGTTTGAAAAAAGAAAATATGCAGGCAAAAATCCTTTTACAAGTGCATGATGAATTAATATTTGAAGCACCTAAAGAGGAGATTACATTGCTTGAAAAAATAGTACCAGAAGTTATGGAGAACGCAATCGAGCTTTCAGTACCATTAAAAGTAGATTTTAACTACGGTGCAACTTGGTACGAAGCAAAATAAGGAGAGGTTAAAATGCCTGAATTACCAGAGGTTGAAGGTGTCGTCCAGGCATTAAAACCTAAAATTGAAGGGCGGACAATTCAACAAGTTCAACTATCTGAAATTATTCGTTTTTCCTTTGGGGAAGGAAAGCAATGTATCGTGAAGCAAGCCGAGCCTGATGCATTTGAAATATCGTTGTCTCAAATGACGATTACAACAATAGAACGACGAGCAAAATACATCTTCTTTCATTTACTGAAGGAAGATGTCCCTTATGTGCTTGTTAGTCATTTAGGGATGACAGGTGCTTGGTTTGTGGTAAATTCGCCTGAGGAAATCCAAGAGGTGAAATTTAAAAAGCATATTCATGCTACATTTCAAATGGTAGATGGTGGCTATTTAATTTATTCAGATATACGCCGCTTTGGTGAACTACGTTTTCTAACAAAAATTGAGGAACATGCACCATTAACAAAAATGGCACCAGAGCCATTCGATGAAATAGCATGTGATTATTTTATTGCGAAATCAAAGTTGCCGAAATATGAGAAAAAGGCCGTTAAAGATGTAATTATGGATGGGCAAGTCATTTCGGGCTGTGGTAATATTTACGCAACAGAAGCATTATTTGCGCAAAAAATTCATCCGGCCCGTACAATGAACCGCATTAGTGAAAAGCGTAAACGTGAATTGTTCGAGGCGATTGTCGCTATTTTACGCCAAAGCATTGAAGCAGGCGGTTCAACAATTTCAGATTATCGTAATATAAATGGTGAGGCTGGAAGTATGCAGAATCGACTGCAAATGTATGGGAAGAAGTTGTGTCCAACGTGTGGAACTGCAACGAGCCAAATGACGATAGGTGGGCGCACATCAGTCTTTTGCCCAAATTGTCAACATTAAAGGGGATTTAACTATGATTATCGGATTAACAGGAAGTATAGCGAGCGGAAAAAGTACAGTAGTAAAAATGATGACAGCACTTGGTTTACCAATTGTCGATGCAGATATTGTAGCGCGTGATGTTGTTGAACCAGGAACGGAGACTTTAAAGCTAATTGTTGAAAATTTTGGACAAGATATATTGCTAGAAGACGGGAGTTTAAATCGTGCTAAGCTTGGCGATATTATTTTTCACGAGCCTGTTAAGCGTAAAATGTTAAATGATATGATGCATCCTGCTATTCGCAAGGAAATGTTACGCCAGCGCGATGCGTATATAGATGCCGGAGAAAAGCATGTTGTGATGGATATTCCACTTTTATTTGAAAATAAATTACAGCATTTTGTCGAGCGCATTATCGTGGTATCGGTTAGTGAAGAGGTACAGCTCCGTCGATTAATGGAGCGTAACAACTTATCAAAGGAGGATGCACTAGCACGAATGCATTCTCAGTTACCAATGTCAGTCAAAGAAAAAGGTGCCCATGCGGTTATTTACAACAATGAAAATTTAGAACAAACAGAGCACCAACTGAAAAAAATCCTGACATCTTGGGACGTATTATAATTAATTAAAAATCTGTAAAATCATTCGATGCGTAGCAATGCCATATTGCTACGCATTTCATATTGTTAAAAACTATTAAGTCATTGAAAATAAGGTGTCACATTAAATAAAGTATGGCTCTTTCGGCAAAACAGGGGGTGATTTCCGTTCCGGCTGAGCGCTTCGTTGTTGCTGTCGCTTCGCTTTCGCACAGATAAAACATTCGCTGCCGCTTCACTTTCGCGCAGAGCAGAGCTTCCTGGGGGCGTCCGATGAGCCGCTTGGGGCAACAAATGTTTTCTGTGCGAAAGCGTAGTGCTAACGTAGCGGCAGCGACAGGATGTTGGTCACGAAGGCGTTATCACAGGATGTGATGATTTTAGCCTTTGCTCCTCTATTGCTGTTCCCCAAGGAGTCGCCCAGCCCCCACTACAATCAATCTACATGTATTCTAATGCGTCACAATTATAAGTTTTTTCTGTTTGGTGAGTAGCATAACTTTTACTTTTTACCTATAGCATTAAATTATATTTATAAAAATTCTACGCTATTGCTGATTGGAGTGGAAGGCTACTTGACTCCCGTGCGAAAGCGAGTAGCCCGGAACGAAAATCATCCTTTAAAGAGCCATACCATTCACTGAGATTTCCTTGCCAATTTTGTTTTTTAATACTATGAATGCATAGCAAAAACACTTTGTTATGCATTTTTTTGTGAGTTTATACCATAATAAGGACTAATTTAGGCGATTTTATTTTTCAGAAAATAAGAACTTTAATATTATGAATATATAATGTTCATCTTTTTTGAAATTGTGTTATACTAATCACCATAAAGTATATAATTAATCTGAGTTTGCACTCACAGGAGGATTTTATAAATGACAGTATCAGTTGCTATTAATGGTTTCGGACGTATCGGACGTATGGTTTTCCGCCAAGCGATCGTACAAGAAAGTTTAAATATCGTTGCAATTAACGCCAGCTACCCAGCTGAAACGTTAGCACATTTGATAAAGTATGACACAAATCATGGAACGTTCGAGGGTTCAGTGGAGCCTGCAGGCGATGCTTTAATTGTAAATGGTAAACGTGTTCAAATTATTAGCGAACGCGACCCATTAAAATTACCATGGGCAACAATGGGTGTGGATATCGTTATTGAAGCAACTGGTAAATTTAATGATCGTGAAAAAGCAGCAATGCACTTAGAAGCAGGCGCAAAGAAAGTTATCTTAACTGCACCTGGTAAAAACGAGGACGTAACAATTGTTTTAGGTGTAAATGATGAGAAACTTGATATCACAAAACATGATGTTATTTCAAATGCTTCTTGTACAACAAACTGCTTAGCACCAGTTGCTAAAGTATTAAATGACACATTTGGTATCGAAAACGGTTTAATGACAACAGTTCACGCTTATACAAATGACCAAAAGAATTTAGACAATCCGCATAAAGATTTACGTCGTGCACGTGGTTGCGCACAGTCTATCATTCCAACATCTACAGGTGCTGCAAAAGCATTGAAATTAGTGTTACCGGAATTAGAAGGCAAAATTCATGGTATGGCACTTCGTGTTCCAACACCAAACGTATCATTAGTTGACCTAGTAGTTGATTTAAATACTGATGTAACTGTAGATTCTATCAATGCTGCATTCGTTAAGGCAGCTACTGAAGGTCCAATGAAAGGCATTTTAAACTTCTCAGTTGAGCCTCTAGTATCTTCTGATTACAATACAACAACTTACTCTTCAACAGTAGATGGACTTTCTACAATGGTATTGGGTGACCGCAAAGTGAAAGTGCTTGCTTGGTACGACAATGAGTGGGGTTATTCAGCACGCGTTGTAGATCTTGTGAAAAAAGTGGCAAAAGCATTAGAAACGGTTAATGCATAATCAAGCAAATATGTTGAGCACATTGAAATCCGAGTGATTTCAATGTGCTTTTTGTATTAGATTGTAAAATCTATGCTTGTACTTTCTGCTTTCAAGGCTTATCATGAGCACACTATCGTCAATGCGCTTTTCTTATACATAGGAAATTTGTTATAATAGAAATACTAAATTGTTGTGAAATCAGGAGAGTAATTATATGAGATGTCCATCTTGCCAATTTAACGGAACGCGTGTTGTGGATTCGAGGCCAGTTGATGATAATAAAGAAATTCGTAGACGTCGTGAATGTGAGTCATGTGGCTTCCGATTTACAACGTTTGAAAAAATTGAAGAGACACCGTTAGTTGTAGTGAAAAAAGAGGGTTCACGAGAAGAATTTAGCCGTGAAAAGGTACTTCGTGGACTTATTCGTGCTTGCGAAAAACGTCCTGTTTCTCTTGAAGTACTTGAAGGACTAGTAATGTCTATTGAAAAAGATCTTCGCCGTATTGGGAATTCTGAAGTCCGATCTGAGGATGTAGGAGAAATGGTAATGGATCGCTTAGCGAAAATCGATGAGGTTGCGTATGTGCGCTTTGCATCGGTTTACCGTCAATTTAAGGATATCAATGTCTTTATTGAAGAAATTAAAGAAATTATCCAACGTCAAACAGAGCAGAAATTATAGGAAATAGAGAGGGGAATGACGTTGATCCATTTGTATAAGGAATTACAGCCTGCTGATTCTTTTGACATTCGTCTACCTCATGCACTTTCTACGCAGGAACGTCAATTAGTAACGCTTTTTTATCAGCCTTTAATTGGAGCGGAACCAATCAGCCTTTATTTAACATTATGGGCAGAGGCTGAGCAAATGCCAAAGCAGCAAATGACACATTATTATTTAATGAATGTGTTAGGTCTTCCTATTGGCAAAGTATTTGAGGCACGTATTGCGCTTGAAGCAATTGGCCTGTTACGTACATGGAAAAAAGAGGATGATGGCGAGCGAAGCTTTTTATATGAGCTGATACGTCCACTTGATGCGGATAGTTTTATGAAAGACCCACTGCTGTCGATGTTTCTATTTAGTAAAATCGGGGAGCAAGCTTATCGGAAGTTACGTCAGCGTTTTATTCCATCTACAAGAGATGCAGAATTTAAAGATGTATCGCGTGCCTTCATAGATGTTTTTAAGCCTGTAAGTACAAGGATTCCAGATGATTTACAAGTAGATACTAGTCGTAAGGACACACAGCAAAAGATATATCCGTTTTATTTTGACCAGTTTGACTTTGAACTGCTGCAAGCGGGCTTATCGGAGCAACTAGTCCCGGCAAGCCTACTTACATTTGAGGTGCGCGAAACAATAGCGAAATTAGCATTTTTATATCGCTTAACGGCACTCGATATGCAAAAGGTAGTAATTCTGGCATTAGATGATGATCTAGGTATTTCATTGGAACGTTTACGTAAGGCCGCTGCGGATTTTTATAAGCTAACGGTATCAAAGGAACCACCAAAGCTTGCTAGAGTGACTGAGACGTCATCCGTAGAAGAACCGGGCCAAAAAACAAAGGACCAGGAGCTTCAGCAATATTTAGAGACGACTCCCCCAGTGCAAGTATTGCGAGATATCAATAATGGCAAAGAACCGCTACAGACCTCCGTACAGCTTGCAGAGAGTTTAATTGTCCAGCATGGAATGCCGGTAGGGGTTGTTAATGCTCTTCTGGAATATGTAATGCTAACAACTGATATGAAGCTACCTAAGAAATATGTGGAAACGATTGCGGATCATTGGGTACGTAAAAATATTCAAACAGCAAAAGAAGCAATGGAGCTAGCACGTAAAGAACATGATAAGTACACTACGTGGAAAAATAAACCTCAGTCTTCGGCAAAAAAGAACTCTTACACAAAAAATCGCCGAGAGGAAAAAGTACCGGATTGGTTTTATAAGCGTAATGAAAAATCAGAGGAAGTATTAAAAGATACACCAAATACTGGCGCTACTGATTTTGAAAAGGAAAGACAAAAGATACTAGAAAAATTAGGTAATATTCAAAATAAGGTAGGTGAATGACAATCGAACCGATTAATGGACCATTGAAAAGAGCAATTAAGGTACCATCATTTCAAGAACGATATGAAGCGATGCGTAAAGAAATATTAGAAAACCCTCGTGTGCAAGAGTTTTTAGCTGAGCATATGGATGAGTTAAGCTATGATGCGGTTGAACGTAATTTACCGAAGCTTCATGAATTTATTAGTCAATCTACAGTCTGTTGTGGCTGTGACAATACAGAAAATTGTACAAATTACTTAAAAGGTTTTTTACCTACTTTACGTGTAGTAAGGAGTACTGTTGAAATTGATTATGTACAATGCGAGCAAAAGATACGTGAAGATGAGCGCCGTGATGTTGCTAATATGATAGCAAGTATGCATATGCCAAAGGATGTGCTACAAGCTACTATCAGTGATTTATTTATTGATGATCATACACGTGTTGACATTGCAAACCGTGCGACTGATTTTGTTCAAAATGTACTAGATACAGGGGATTTGCCTGCTAAAGGCTTTTATTTATATGGTCAATTTGGAGTGGGGAAATCTTTTGTGCTAGGCGCATTAGCTAATGAACTTGCGAAAGCTAAAGTAAAGTCAGTTGTAGTTTTCGTACCTGAATTTTTACGAGAAATGAAAAATGCAATTGGCGATAACACATTGAATGAAAAAATAGACTATGTGAAAAAGGCACCAGTGCTAATGCTTGATGATTTAGGAGCCGAAACAATGACTGCTTGGACGCGAGATGAAATTTTGGGAACTATTTTCCATTACCGCATGGCAGAGCAATTGCCAACATTCATTACATCTAATTTTAATTACGATGAGTTGGAGCATCATTTAGCACAGTCACAAAAAGGTGACATAGAAGTCGTGAAGGCTGGGCGTGTTATGGAACGTATTAAAGCCTTGACAGAGCCGATTAAAATGGGCGGGCAAAATAGACGTCTGTAAGATTGGCAGTTGCATTTTATGACAATCGAGCGTATACTGTCACATATAATAATTAACTTCTTTCAACCGGTGTCCAAACACTTACTGAAAAAGTTAAAGCCTTCGGATTATGCCGAGGCATAATTGATCAAATGCATTGATGAGGACATGAATTTTGTGTAAGGCTTTTAGAGAGGGAAGTCATTGGCTGTAAGCTTCCTAGTTTGAGCACATTATTTACTACCTGCTGAGCAGCGAAAGGGATAATCTTTTGCCGGTCCCTAGCCCGTTAGCTAGCCTTGAGCTTCGTCTGACTATAAAAAGTCGGAAGGAAGAAGGGTGGAACCACGAACATACGCTTCGTCCCTTTCGTAGGGACGGAGCTTTTTTTATTTTCGTTCAGTGGAAAATAGTGGTGAACGAATGCGGATGTAGTTTCTTTTCAGTGAGTGTCCAAACACCTATTGAATGAGGATCAATTCCGGGGATTCTTTGACTTCAATCATGCATCACAACAAAACTATAAGGAGTGCAGAAAAATGTCAGATATGATTAAATTAACTTTCCCAGATGGCGCTGTAAAGGAATTTGCAAAAGGCACATCTACTGATGACGTAGCATTATCAATTAGCCCAGGACTTCGTAAAAAAGCATATGCGGGTAAAGTAAATGGTGTCTTAGCCGATTTAAAAACACCAATTGAAGAGGATGCAACAATCTCAATTATTACTCAGGATGATAAGGAAGCACTGGAAATCTTACGTCACTCTACTGCGCACTTAACAGCACAAGCGATTAAACGTTTATTCCCAGATGTTAAACTTGGTATCGGTCCAGTTATTGAAGGTGGCTTCTACTACGATATCGATTCACCAACTCCAATCACTGCTGAAGACTTACCAACAATCGAAAAAGAAATGAAAAAAATTATCGCTGAAAACCTAGAGATAGAGCGCAAAAATGTAAGCCGTGCAGATGCACAAGCGATCTATGAAAAAATCGACGATGAATATAAATTAGAATTACTTGAAGCGATTCCAGAGGATGAGCAAGTTTCTATTTACCATCAAGGCGAATTTTTCGACCTTTGCCGTGGTATCCACGCACCATCAACTGGCAAGCTTCGTGAGTTCAAACTTCTTTCATTAGCTGGTGCATACTGGAGAGGTAACTCAGATAATAAAATGCTACAACGTATTTATGGTACTGCTTTCTTTAAAAAAGAAGAATTAAAACATCATCTACAAATGCTTGAAGAAGCAAAAGAACGTGATCACCGTAAAATCGGTAAAGAATTAGAGTTATTTACAACTTCTCAAAAAGTTGGTCAAGGTTTACCGCTTTGGCTACCAAACGGTGCGACAATCCGTCGTGTTATTGAGCGCTATATTGTAGATAAAGAATTATCTCTTGGTTATAAGCATGTTTATACACCAGTACTTGGTTCTAAAGAGCTGTACCAAACTTCTGGTCACTGGGATCATTACCAAGATTCTATTTTCCCACCAATGGAAATGGACAATGAAACATTAATTATGCGTCCGATGAACTGCCCTCACCATATGATGGTGTACAAAAACAGCAAGCATTCTTATCGTAACCTACCATTACGTATTGCTGAGCTTGGTACAATGCACCGTTACGAAATGTCAGGTGCTGTTTCAGGTTTACAACGTGTACGTGGGATGACTTTAAATGATGCACATATTTTCGTTCGTCCAGACCAAATTAAAGTGGAATTCCAAAAAGTAGTACAATTAATTTTAGAAGTTTACAAAGACTTCGATTTAAATGATTACTCATTCCGTTTATCTTACCGTGACCCAGCGGATACTGAAAAATACTTCGACGACGATGCAATGTGGGAAAAAGCACAAAGCATGTTAAAAGAGGCTATGGATGAGCTTGGCTTAGATTACTTTGAAGCTGAAGGTGAAGCGGCATTCTACGGTCCTAAACTAGACGTACAAGTAAAAACTGCAATAGGTAAAGAAGAAACTTTATCAACAGTTCAGCTTGACTTCTTATTACCAGAACGCTTTGACTTAACTTATGTAGGAGAAGATGGTAAACCACATCGTCCAGTTGTTATTCACCGTGGTGTAGTATCAACAATGGAACGCTTCGTTGCCTTCTTAATCGAAGAATACAAAGGTGCATTCCCAACATGGTTAGCACCAGTACAAGTTGAAGTCATTCCAGTTTCAAACGAAGCACACTTTGATTATGCTAAACAAATTGAAGAGCAATTAACTGCAGCAGGCTTACGTGTTGAAATGGATGACCGTGAAGAGAAACTAGGTTACAAAATCCGTGAAGCACAAATGAAAAAAATCCCGTATATGCTTGTTATCGGAGACAAAGAAGTAGAGGCTGGTGGCGTAAATGTACGTCGTTACGGCTCAAAAGATTCAGAAACAATTAGCTTCCAAGACTTCTTAGCTAACATTAAAGCTGAAATTACAAAATAATTTTAATGCTTTTGCAGGCGAATTCGATCAGATTGAAGAAGGATTAGGATTCGCCTGGCAAGAACATAAAAAGTTTGAGATGACATCCGTATGCCATTTATATAAGTTGATTGGAATGGAGGCTGGGCGACTCCTTGGGGATTAGCGTCACTGGAGCGAGCAACGCGAGTGAAGCGGCTCATCGGACGCCCCAGGAAAGCGCCCAGCCGGAACGGAAATCAACGACCACACGTTATGATGATAACCACTATAATGGTTTAGATTAAAAGTTTTTAGGTTACTTTATCTTCATTCAGAAGAAGATTCCCCCTCTAAAAGTGTAGAGATAAATGGGTATGTGGTTCCATTTTAGTGTGTAACCAAACTCATACTGAATGAAGATAAAGCCTCCGGCGGATGTCACGGATTGAAAGGAATGAATTGTGCTGGCACAATTCAAAACCCAGACAAAATTACGCCAAGGCGAAATTGTTTTAGAAATAAGCTAAAAAACATTTGACAGCTTATAAAAGTACATGTTAATATAGTTAAGGTTAATGAATACAAAGTTTGTGGTTGAAGTAGAGGCTGCCCGCTTCTCACCTGATACAACGCTCTTGGGCTGTGAACAGGTATGACACGTTGAATTGTTTTGCGTAGACTTGCGCATGCACATATAGCGGGCGGACATCTTCAAAGTGTCCGTCCTTTTTTTATGGACATGACAAGATGATGTACCGTTCAACCGGGCAAGGCTTTGCCCAAACCATGTATTCGCGACAACTACTTGGAGGTGGATTACTATTAGCAAAGACATGTATGTAAACGAAGGCATTCGCGCACGTGAACTTCGATTAATCGATCACAATGGTGACCAGCTTGGTGTAAAGACACGTAACGAAGCGCTAGAAATCGCCACTCGTGTAAACTTGGATCTTGTCCTTGTGGCCCCTCAAGCCAAGCCGCCAGTCGCTCGTATCATGGACTATGGTAAATTTAAGTTTGAACAGCAAAAGAAAGACCGTGAAATTCGTAAAAATCAAAAGGTCATCGTAATGAAAGAGGTTCGTCTGAGCCCAACAATCGATGAGCATGATTTCCAAACGAAGCTACGTAATGCTATTAAATTCCTTGAAAAAGGTGATAAAGTTAAATGTAGCTTACGTTTCAAAGGTCGTGCGATTACACATAAAGACATTGGTCAACGTGTGTTAGATCGTTTTGCTGAAGCTTGTGCTGAAGTATCGACGGTTGAACAAAAACCGAAGATGGAAGGCCGAAGCATGTTCTTAGTTCTTCAACCAAAGAACGAGAAATAATATTAGACGAACAGTTTAGGAGGAATTCGACATGCCAAAAATGAAAACTCACCGTGGAGCTGCGAAACGTTTCAAAAAAACGGGTTCAGGTAAATTAAAATATGACCGTGCTTATGGAAGCCACTTATTCGCAAACAAATCTACAAAACAAAAACGTCACCTACGTAAAGCAAACATCGTTTCATCTGGTGACTTCAAACGCATCAAATCATTACTTGTATACATGAAATAATTTGACAACACAAAATAACTAATATTCATTTTTTAATGAAAAGCAGGAGGTAATTCATATGCCACGCGTAAAAGGCGGAACAGTGACGCGCAAACGTCGTAAAAAAGTATTGAAATTAGCTAAAGGTTACTACGGTTCTAAACATACATTATATAAAGTTGCTAACCAAGCAGTAATGAAGTCAGGTCAATATGCATACCGTGACCGTCGTCAGAAAAAACGTGATTTCCGTAAATTATGGATCACTCGTATCAACGCAGCTGCTCGCATGAACGGTCTTTCATACAGCCGTTTAATGCACGGATTAAAAGTTGCTGGTATCGAAGTTAACCGTAAAATGTTAGCTGACCTAGCTGTAACTGATGCAGCAGCATTCACTCAATTAGCAGACACTGCAAAAAAAGCAGTAGCTAAATAATTTTTGACAAAGTCAAAAATTATTTCTGCACCGAAAGCGAAGCGACAGGTGCAAAGTTATTGAAAGACTGATGGATTTATCCGTCAGTCTTTTTTGTGTTAGAGTAGTAGTAAATAGAAAATTAAAAGGAGTATTCAATGGGGCAAGCATTATTGGCTTATATGGCGATTGTTTCTATCGTCCTGCTCGTTATGATGGGCATGGATAAATCAAAAGCAAAAAAACATGAGTGGCGTATTGCAGAACGTACGTTATTTACATTAGCAATTGCTGGGGGTGCAGCAGGTGGCGTGCTGGGAATGTATTTATTCCGTCATAAAACACGACATAACAGCTTTGCATTTGGTTTCCCACTGCTAGCAGCTATTCAAATATTTATCTTAGTACAATTATGGTGATAAAACCGGAAAATGTTCCGATAAATCACAAAAAGATTCCGATAAAACCCGAGAATGTTCCGATAAAACTCAAAAACATTCCGATAAATAAAAACACATCCTCATTCTGAGGATGTATTGTGCATAAGCTTTTCAATGGGCTGCTTCCAATTTATTTTTGCGCTCGGATAGTTCAATAGAATTTCTTGCTGTAAGTATACAAAGTCTTTTTTCGTAAAACCTTGCAGTGTAGCGGCGTCACGGGCGCCAACGAAAATCGTCACAACTTCAAAGGCATCTTCAGTCGTGCCGAGGTATTTTTCACCTTCGAAAAGAGCACCCTTGTAAGAGATAAAGAAATTTTTCCGGACATTTTTGACGTCATCATAAAAATAATACTGGCCTTTTTCATAGGCCTCATCAAGTTTTCGCTTAGGATCGGTTATATAACGAATCGCTTTATAAAATACATAGATAATAAGCGTAATAACAGCAAGACGAATAAGTAACGGCAACATTTTTAATTTCCCCCTTGAAGAAAGGTTATTCCTTCCTATACGATTGTAAGGGGCAATTAGTTTCACTTTATATAAATATTTTTAAGAAATTTAGGAGAAAAAAATGAATTTACAAAAATTGTTTAAAATGCAAAAAGAGCTTGATGACTTCATCGAAAAAACTCAAAATATTGAACGTGATGTATTTAAAGAAAAAGGTTTAGCCTTAATGGTAGAGCTAGCTGAACTTGCAAATGAGACACGTTGCTTTAAGTTTTGGAGCACAAAGGGAGCTTCGGAACGTGATGTGATTCTAGAAGAATATGTGGATTCGATTCATTTTATATTATCACTGGGCCTATTAAAAGGTTATACAGCGATAGAAAAATGGCCTGTGATTGAAGAGAAGAGAGATTTAACAGAGACATTTTTAATGACACAAGACAATATTTTAAGTTTTATTAGTCAACCAACTGAGGATAGATATTTAGTGATCTGGCAATGCTATGGATTACTTGCGTTTAATCTAGGCTTTACGTTTGAGGACGTAGTTGCGGCATATATAGAGAAAAATGAAGAAAATTATAATCGTCAGCGTTCGGGGTATTAAAGTAAGAAATCCAACAATTTTCAGACGATTTAACTAGGAATATTTCGGTAAACGAAGTATAATAGAGGAGATACAAGAGTCGGGAGGTAAAAGGATGACACAGCTAGATTCAACATTACAAATGTTTAAAGATTTAACAGATGCGAATGGTATAGCAGGTAATGAACGTGCACCGCGCGAGGTCATGAAAAAATACATTGGACCATATGCAGACTTAGTTGAACAGGATAATTTAGGTAGCGTCATTGCTAAAAAAGTTGGCGATGAAAATGGCCCTAAAATTATGGTTGCAGGTCATTTAGATGAAGTAGGCTTCATGGTTACTCAAATCGATGACAAAGGGTTCATCAAATTTCAAACTGTAGGCGGCTGGTGGAGCCAAGTAATGCTTGCACAGCGTGTAACAATTACAACACGTAAAGGCGATGAAATTATTGGGGTTATTGGTTCTAAGCCACCTCATATTTTACCAGCAGATGTGCGTAACAAAGTGGTAGACATTAAAGATATGTTTATCGATGTTGGCGCAGCTTCAAAAGAAGAAGTTCTAGAATGGGGCGTCCGTCCTGGCGATATGGTAACACCATATTTCGAATTTAATGTGATGAAAAACGAAAAATACTTATTAGCAAAAGCATGGGATAACCGCATTGGCTGTGCAATTGCCATTGATGTTATGAAAGCTTTGCAAAATGAAAAGCATCCAAACATCCTTTATTCTGTAGGGAATGTTCAAGAGGAAGTGGGGCTTCGTGGTGCGAAAACGGCTACACATAAAATCCAACCAGATATCGGCTTTGCTGTCGATGTAGGTGTAGCAGGAGACACTCCAGGGGTAACTGCAAAAGAATCAACTAGTAAAATGGGTGCCGGTCCACAAATCGTTGTTTACGATGCATCGATGGTCTCACACCGTGGCTTACGTGAATTCGTATTAGATGTGGCTGATGAGCACAATATTCCATATCAATTCGAGGCAATGGCTGGTGGCGGTACAGATGCTGGTTCTATCCACGTAACTGCAAATGGTATACCAGCACTATCAATCGGTATTGCTACACGTTACATCCATTCACATGCAGGTATTTTACATCGTGATGATTATGATAATGCTGTAAAATTAATGGTGGAAGTTATTAAAAAATTAGACCGTGATGCAGTGAATAAAATTATTTTTGACTAAGCGTGGAAAGTACTAAATAGATATACCATAATTTTGCCTTCTAACAAACATGTTAGGGGGCTTTTTTGAAATAAGGACTTGTTTGAAATTCAATCATACACGCAAGTCCTATTCTTATTAAAATATAGCCCCTTTTAGCCATCCGTGAAGCGCAAAATCAGTACTTCAACGGAGCTCAGTAAAATATGTTTTATCTCTTCAACTTTACCCTCAAATTATTTAACTAAGCCCATTTCTAAACTAATTCTGTGAATTGCATATAATATTGCATTGCTTGATTTAACCATTTTTGTTCATCTTCCGTGAAAGGGGAAGAAGACATATTTTCGAATTTTTGAATATCCACCTCTTCTATATCTATATCGGCAAGTTTTTGTATCAAATTTTCACCAAGGTATGAAAAAGAAGCTTCTAAATATTCCTTAACCATCTCTTGTACTTTCAAGCCTTCTACTGGATAACCATATAATCTTTTCACTTCTTTAGTTAAATGAATAAATGTTTTATCCAATGCAATTTGATCTTTTTCTGATTTCTTTGATAACTCTTCCACAACAACCTTTAACTTTTGTTGTTCCATCCATTCATTTTGTTTTTGTTCTGTACTCATACTATATATAAGGCTTAATAATACAGTACCATCTACTTCTCCTTCCTCCTCGACTAATGTAATTACTCTTTTAATTGCTCGCATTGTTTGCTCAATTTGTTCCTTTTCTTTTTCTAAAGCATATAAATGGAGGGACAAACTTTCATTTAAATCCATATTAAAACTTGATTCATTTAACAAAGTAGTAACTTTATCAAGGCTATACCCTAGAAATTTTAGACTGATAATTTTTTGTAAGGTAATAATATCTTGATGATTGTAAATGCGATGCCCTGAAGAAGGATTTTTTTCAGGTTGTAATATACCAATTTCATCATAGTAATGCAAAGTAGGAATTGGTATTCCTGTCCTTTTTGAAAATTCTCCAATAGAAAACTTTTTATTATTCATCAAAATTCCTCCTATCCATTGGTATAAGTTAATCATAATACATCAAGTAACTAGAGGTTCAAGAGAGAAATTTAAAGTTTGAGGTGATAGATAAATGGTAAATGTGCAAAAAATGAGATTGTCTGTTACAGACACCGAGACGGTATGGGGAGGTCTAATTCCCACACACCAATATTTGTGAATATGTTACACTAGGCGTAATAACTGATTATTCAGTCATTAAACCAACGGGGTAGGTTAGTTAAAGAAGTGCTTAGAATAATGTTGCGATATGGACGCAAAGCAATGAGGGAGTAGTATGTTTATAGTTAGAACAGTTATTTTATGGATATTTATATCAACGATCATTAATGCATATTTAATGACATTACCCATACCTGTTTTACGAAAAAGAGATTATCCGGCTAACTATCTAATTAAACGAAATAATAGGATAGATATACAAAACAATAGGGAATGTGCAGCATTTTCAACAGCATATGTGTTGCGTCATTTTGGAATGGAGGCCGATGGTGATGAGTTATATACTAATTTCCCTAGTAAAGTGAGGTCAGGCAATGTATATCCAAAAGGAATCCGTACGTTGTTAAGAAAAAAGGGGTTTAAAACAAGCTATTATAAAGGAAATATAAATACATTAAAGTACGAAGTTAGTAAAGGAACTCCCGTAATTGTTTTTATTAAAGTACATAAGGATCGTAATAATTTGCATTTTGTCCCTGTCGTAGGATATGACAAGGAATATGTCTACCTTTTAGAATCACTAAGGGAACTGGCGAATTGTAATGATGATAACAATAGCTATAATCGAAAAGTTCCTATTAATGAATTTAGGAAACTGTGGAATGTGAAAAATATTAATATGGTTCTTTATAGCAATACTTACATAACTGTAGACGCCACGCAAAGATAATGATATTTTTACTCTAACAGCCCCCAAACTTAAATGTTTGAGGGCTGTTTTTTTATGTCGATAAACTAAAAAAGTTAGGCGATAAATTCAAAATTTTTATCGATATATTCATAAAATCATCTATTGAACCTGTAAAAGCTGCAATATATCTTTACCAATTTGACTAGGGTTTGCCGCCAATATAGGAGATCGATAATTTGATAAAACAACGACGCCCGTTTGTTGTGTTTTATCAAACCCTAAATAACTTGAAAAAGCTTTCGTCGAACCATTATGCCAAATGATATTGTGATCGAGTTGCCATCCTAGACCAATACTTATATTTTCTGAAAAAGTTTCAGTTGCTTGATGTGTTAATGTATAACCTAAATTTTCATCACTTAAATGTACTTTCGTAAATTTTAAAAGATCATTAACAGTTGAACGGACTGCCCCTGCTGCCATAAATTCATTCATTTGGAGAGGTGGCTTTTTATGTCCGAGGATAGTGTATCCTTGCAATACTGCCTCTGCCTGATTGGTAGGGATAGAGATAAAAGTATTTGGCATATTTAAAGGATCTGTTAATCTTTGTTTGATAGCAGTTTCAAAATCAGTATGAAGTGTATTAGCTAAAATATATCCTAAAAGCCCCATCCCTACATTAGAATATCGAAATTTAACTTTAGGCTCGTCCGTATGCGTTTTAAAATAATGTATAGTCTCGTCCAGTGAATATTGACAAAAAGGATCACGAGGTGTCTGCGCATCAAAAACATTGTAAATGTTCTTCAGCACACCTATTCCCGGTAGCCCAGAAGTATGATTGGCTAAACGCTTGAGCGTAACAGGGTGAGTATCGGGAATTGCAGAAAAGTATTTGCCTATAGAATCTTCGACATGGACTTTTCCTTCCTGAACCATTTCCCCTAATATGGATGTAGTAAAAACTTTAGAAATTGAGCCAACTTCATATATGTAAGACTTTTCTTCCAGCATAAAATTCGAGCCACCGAAAGTAAAGGTAGCTTCCTGACCTTGAGATATGATACCAATGGATAAAGCAACATTTGGGCGAGTTTTTATATAGGGATAAGCAATTTTAAAAATGTCTTTTTTTAAATTATGTAAATCCAAAAGAATACCTCCATTATGAACGCTTATTTTTTTCCTGCTCCGCTGAAATAATAGAATGTAATTTCAAAAGTATGTCCTTTAATTGTAACAAGTCCTCTCGATTGAGCTATGAATAATATTTATAAATAATAGTAAGCTCAATTTCCTCCTGCTTTTGAAAATAAAGATACCCTCGTTCATCTAGCTCTATAATCACTTCTCTACGATCCTTTTTACTCATTGTTCTTTTAAAAAAACTTTCTTGCTCCAGCCTATTTACTAACTGGCTAACAGCACTCGCGGATGTCCCCATTAACTTTGCCAATTCATATGTTTGAAGGGGCCTTTCGTCTGAAGAAGATTTAAAAATACTGCTTGTTTTGTAGTTAATGTTTCATCCAACAAAGAGGGAAATTCTTCGGTTAACCTTAAATTGGTTTCATATTCAACTTGATTAATCTCCTAAATAAGATGTACCAATTCCTTATCCATACGTTTTACTACCTAAATAATTAATATATATAAATTATAAATATGTATTAACAATAATGCAATTTCCTTGAATATGCATAAATATTCGATTGTTCGCATTATTGTCACATCAGAAGGTAAAATTCTAACTTTTGAAAATAAACATAAAAATTCAGTTGATTTTATATTTATGCATTGTTATACTAATCCCAACAGCAACGAAACAAGGAGTGAAGGCTATGAAATTACTTGAGGAAGTACAGCTAAAGTTAGTAACTAGCTTAAAAGATAAGGACTTATTAACCTTGCTAGACTATACAAGTGAAGAGGTTCAGCAGTTAGTTGAGTTATCGACACAGCTAAAAATGATTACTAAAGAAGGGAAATGTCCGAAGCTATTAGAAGGTAAGACACTCGGTATGATTTTTGAAAAACATTCAACTCGTACTCGTATTTCATTTGAAGTAGGTATGAACCAATTGGGCGGAAAAGGTATGTTTATGCATGCGCGTGATTTACAGATTGGTCGCGGTGAATCTGTTTATGATACAGCACATGTGCTATCAGGCTATTTAGATGGCATTATGATTCGAGCGAATTCTCATGCAATGGTTGCAGAGCTTGCAGAGCATGCTTCTATACCGGTAATAAATGGACTAACGGATATTTATCATCCATGCCAAGCTTTAGCGGATTTAGAAACAATCTTTGAACATAAAGGTGAACTAAAAGGACTTAAAATTGCTTATGTTGGAGATGGCAACAACGTGGCGCACTCATTAGTAGTCGCTTCTGCGCATGTAGGAATGAATGTGGCAGTGGCAACACCGGTTGGCTATGAATGTGACGAAGAAGTAATCGCGAAGGCACAGGCTATCGCAGCAGTAAATGGTAGCATAATTACAATTACAAATGATCCTGTAGAAGCAGTTTTAAACGCGGACGTAGTATACGCTGATGTATGGACGTCAATGGGGCAAGAAGAGGAAACTGCGAAACGTCTACAAGACTTTGCTGGATACCAAATTAATGATGAGCTTGTCGCATACGCAAAGCCGAATTATATGTTCTTGCACTGTTTACCGGCCCATCGTGAAGAAGAAGTAGCGACATCTGTTATTGATGGACCAAATTCCTATATTTTTGAGCAAGCAGAAAACAGACTTCATGCGCAAAAAGCGGTTCTTGCATCGATTCTAGCATAGAACTTAAATTGCTCTACGTTTAGTAAGCACAAACTTGCTTTAAAGCTATACTTCTCGGTTTGGGAAGTACTATATAGACAGAGTTCACATTGGCAACAGGGGGTGTCACTGTGAATAACATAACGGTGGTTGCAGACAGAGGGATGTAAACCACGCGCGATGTATGTGATCAAGATGGATGACCACATCGCTACATAATAAAGTAACCTGGGAGACGCTAGGTTGCTTTTTTCTTGTTGCGCTGCCTTTCAAGGGCGCTCTTCAAATGAACAGTTACTTTGGAAAAATATAAATCCTAGTTTTCCAATCTTTTATAGAGAATTAAAACAATTATCTATATAATAGGATAAATAAGTAATTTAAGGAGGGCTCCGGTTGAACATTGATCATATCGAGGCATTTTTATATGTCGTGCATTATAAAAGTATTCATAAGGCCGCCAATGCATTGTTTTTATCTCAACCGACTGTGACGGCTCGTATTAAATCATTGGAGCGAGAGTTGAATGTCGAGTTATTCCATCGCGATGGGCGAAGTGTAATATTATCGGATAAAGGGAAGGACTTTGTTCCGTTTGCGACACAGATTGTGGAAACCTTTCAACGAGGGAAAAAACAATTAGAGGAAACGCAGGAGTCTAATGAGGTGTGTATTGGTACAAATGGAGTCACAGCACAATATTTTTTAGCTTACGCTTTGCCGAAATGGAAGAGAGACTTTCCGCATTTGCATTTTCAGATCATCACAGGTTCAACAGCGGTGATTTTAGAGAAACTGCAAAGTCATCAAATCAATATGGGTCTTATTCAATATGTTCATAGGGAAGGAATTTACAATGAGCTATTGCTAAGTAATGCGGTTAAACTTGTGATGCATCGGGAGCACCCCTTTATACAAAAAAATGTAATGAATGCAAAGGAAATGGCACGACAGAAAATGGTGTTTTTTGAATGTGGGGCTTTTGATTGGAATTATGTGCATAAAATGTTTGAGGTAGAGGGCGTATCAGCAAATATTGAAGTGCGAACGGATCATTTAGAAGTAGCGAAAGAATTTATCCGTACAAGGGAGTATATGAGCTTCTTACCACATCTTTGTGTAAAAAAAGAGCTTGAAAGTGGTGAATTTGTTGAGGCTGATGTTAAGCATTTACTTGATATGAATCAACATATTTTTTTAACATATAAAAATAAAGAGACGCTTGCACCAGCTTTATGGAAAACAATAGTAGAGACAGCTGTACAATTTGAAAGCATTTAAGAAAATTTAACTACTTTCAGCAATGGTCAACCACTTCTATAGGTGGTGAGATGAATGCGGGTTTAAGTGTTACTTTTCAAGGGTATCCAAACATCCGCTGAAAGGAGTTCACAGAGGATGTTAACCTAAAATCATCGCATCCATGGGATAACGGCTAACTGACCTGCATCGGTAAAAACGCCACGTCCTGTGGCATTACCGAAATGACCGACATCGTGTCGCCCTCGTGTTGTTGCTGTCGCTTCGCTTTCGCACAAAAGACAATTGCGGACCTAAGCACACGGACACAATTATGCCGAGGCATAATTGATATTGATAAAATATTTTATATGACAGTAAAATTTTTTCTATTATGTAGCCCATTGCAAATTGTATAAATGAAAGGTATTATCTTCCTCAATCCTATTTTATTTATGATTCCATAAATAAAGTATTTTTTTACACTTAAAACATACTTAACCACTAAGTTTAGTAAAAATAAAATTTGAGGAGGAGTAAATATGGTGAGACAGGACAAAATTCGATTCGGGGCTATTATTCATGGTGTAGGTGGTAATATTTCAAGTTGGCGTCATCCGAAGGTTGCTAGCAATCAAAGTGTAAGCTTGCCGTTTTATATTCAACAGGCACAAAAGGCTGAGCAAGGGAAATTTGATGTAGCTTTTATTGCGGATGGTTTATTCATCAATGAAAAATCGATTCCGCATTTTTTAAATCGTTTCGAGCCACTAACAATCTTATCGGCGCTAGCAGTAACAACTAAAAACATCGGGTTAGTAGGCACTGTATCAACTTCCTATAGCGAACCATTTACAGTGGCACGTCAATTTGCCTCTTTAGATCATATTAGTGGGGGGCGTGCAGGATGGAATGTTGTCACGACCCCGTTAGAAAGCACTGCCTTAAACTACAATAAAACAATTGAGCAGCATCCGAGTCACGCAGAGCGCTATCAAATTGCTGAGGAATATTTAGAAGTGGCAAGGGGATTGTGGGATTCATGGGAAGACGATGCTTTCATTGCAGATGTAGAAAATGATGTTTTTTTTGATTCAACTAAGCTACACACATTAAATCATCAGGGGCAATATTTTTCAGTGCAAGGTCCGCTAAATATTGCGCGCTCTAAGCAAGGGCAGCCTGTTATTTTCCAAGCGGGTTCTTCAGATGCAGGAATTCGATTAGCCGCAAAGGATGCAGACGCAATCTTTACACATGGTACGTCATTAGAAGAGTCACAGAAATTTTATAAAAGAGTAAAGACTGAAGTTGCAGCATTTGGACGCAATCCAGATGAAGTTAAAATTTTCCCAGGAATTTCTCCGATTATTGGCGATACGCTTGAGGAAGCGGAAGCGAAGTATCAGGAAATCGTTGAGCTCGTTTCGATAGAGCGTGCACTTGCTTATCTTGGTCGATATTTCGATCATCATGATTTTACACAATATGATGTAGATGCTCCGTTCCCAGAGCTTGGTAAAATAGGAGCAAATAGCTTTAGAAGTACGACTGATTATATTAAAAAATATGCCAAACAAGAAGAGTTAATATTGCGACAAGTTGCTTTACGTGAAGCAACCCCAAAAACGGCGTTCTTTGGCACAGCAGAGCATGTTGCTGATCTCGTACAGGAATGGTTTGAAAAAGAGGCGGCTGATGGCTTTATTATAGGTGTTACTGTACCTGGAGCACTGGATGATTTTGTAGATAAGGTTGTGCCGATTTTACAGGCTAGAGGGCTATATCGTGAAGAATACGAGGCGGACACATTACGTGGTAACTTAGGTTTACCATTTAAAGAAAGCCGTTATGTCAAACAATCTGTCTAAAAACCTAGTAAATATATATGAATAAGTGTATTTGGAGGAGGAAAGTGTATGAGCTATTCATTAGGTATATTAGATCAAAGTCCCATTATTGAGAGTGCTACAAACGAGCAGACCTTACAAAAAACAGTGGCTCTAGCACAAAAAGCAGAGAAATTGGGTTATTCACGTTTTTGGGTGTCAGAGCACCATAATACAGCTACATTAGCGGGGTCATCTCCAGAGGTATTAGTGTCTTATCTACTTGCTAAAACAAAGTCTATCAATATCGGGTCGGGTGGAGTGATGCTTCAGCACTACAGCCCATACAAGGTAGCAGAAAATTTCCATGTTCTCGCTTCGTTGGAGCCCGGGCGAGTTGATTTAGGCATAGGGAAGGCACCGGGCGGTTTACCCCTCTCTACGAAGGCGTTGCAATATGGCACGCTCAATCAAGGCGAAGATTTCGAGGGAAGATTAACATTTTTACAGCAATTAATTGATCAAGCTGTTCCATCTGAACACGAGTTATATGGCGTACAGGTAACGCCGATTCCAAAGGTAAAACCAGCATTATTTTTACTTGGGGCAAGTCCACAAAGTGCCGCTCTTGCAGGCACATTAGGCATTGCGTTCGTCTTTGCTCGATTTATTAATAGTGACAATGACGTGTTAGCACAAGCAGCTACAGCATATCGCAAGCATTATCCAAACGGTCATTTCGCCGTTTCAATCGCAGCCTTTGCAGCCCCTACAAAAGAAGAGGCGAAAGAGTTAATTGGTGATCAAAAAATTACGAAGGTGCATTTAGCGAGTGGGAGAAGCCTAACATTACAATCGGTAGAACTTGCAGAGAGATTTGGTCAGGAATCTGGAGAGACATTTACGGTGAAGCAATATGATGCAGATATTGTATACGGTTCTCCAGAAGACATTAAAACGATATTAGATGACTATCATGTGCGCTATCAAATTGATGAGTTTATTTTGCATACGCCTGTGTTGAAGGAATTTGAACGGGAACGATCATTTGAACTTTTAAGTCCAGTAAATTTGCAGCAAAAAGAAGCGGTAAGCTAAGGAGGAAATGAACATGGCAAAAAATATAGATGTAATTGTTTGGTCTAAGCAAGGCTGTAGTTATTGTGATGAAGTGAAAACATACTTACAACAACAAGGCATTTCGTACAAAACGGTGGATGTAACACATCAGGATGCATTCCGTGACATTCTTGAAATAAAATATGGTGTCCGTTATGTCCCGGTTGTCGAAATTGGAGCAAATGGCGTCTTTAAAGCAGTAACAGAAATTGGGTTGGAGCATTTAAAAGCAGTACTTGCTGTTGATCTACCATCGCATGCATAAGAAGAGAGGGAGTTTATGAAAAAATTATCGTTTTATTTACTATTATTGCTAACTTTACTTTTAACAGCTTGTACAAATACGGAAAAGTCCGAAGGGGATACTAGTGAAAATAGTGCAGCACAAGGTGGCAAGGATGTTCAAAAAATCATTGTTGGTACAGGAACCCAATTTCCAAATATCTGTTTCATTGATGACAAGGGGAATTTAACAGGATATGATGTAGAGCTTGTTCGTGCCATTGATGAGAAGCTACCAGAATATGAAATTGAATTTAAAACAATGGAATTTGCAAATTTATTATTAAGTTTAGAGACAAGGAAAATTGACTTTATTGCCCATCAAATGGAGGTCAATAGTGAACGAGAGGAGAAATTCCTCTTTAATAAAGAACCTTATAATGTATTCCCATTAAAAGTAACAGTCAATGAAAAAAACAATTTTATTCAATCCATTGATGATTTGAAAGGGAAAAACGTTAGTGTTTCACCAACTAGTAACTCGGCTGTCTATATAGAGAAATATAATAAGGAACATAATTTAGGCGCTAATATTATCTATTCTTCCGGCTCGGTTGATATTCACAATCAACTTGCGACAGGTCGTATCGATGCAATCATTACAACACCATTTGCAGTAAAGTACTTTAATGAAAGTAATGAGGCGCAGGAGAAGGTTGTAGGAGATGCTTTATTAAATTCAAAAGTTTACTTCTTATTAAATAAAGACGAGGCTGTCTTACAGAAGCGACTTGATGATGCAATTCGAGAGTTAAAGGCAGAAGGCGTCATTAGTAAGTTAAGTAAGAAATGGTTAGGTGACGATTATTCGGTAGACTTCTAAACGGAATAGGAGAGGGAGAAGGAAGTATGGCTAATGACTTTGACTTCACACTAATTGCAAAAGTACTTCCAATATTGCTTCAGTATTTACCAGTAACACTTGAAATTTTAGTGTTCGCCACTATTTTTGGCATGCTGCTCGGTATAGTGATCTCTATACCAAAGTTGCTACACATACCAGTATTGAAGCAAATTATAACGATTTATATTTCGTTTATTCGAGGTACGCCGATTTTAGTGCAATTGTTTTTAGTGTTTTACGGTATACCAGCATTATTGAAACTTGTGCATATTGATGTAACAAGAATGGATGCTATGTATTTTGTAATTATTACTTATACGTTGAGCAATGCTGCATCGTTTGCTGAGATTTTTAGAGCGGCAATTTTAACAGTTGATCGTGGTCAAATGGAGGCAGCTTATTCAGTTGGATTAAGTGGAATACAGGCCTTTATTCGCATAATTCTTCCTCAGGCGATTCGTGTGGCCTTTCCCAATATGGCAAATACGATGATAAGTTCATTAAAGGATACGTCTTTAGCATTTTCTATTGGCGTTATGGATATGGTGGGACGTGGAGAAACGCTAATTGCTTCAACGACAAGAGCACTGGAAATATATTTGGCGCTGTCCATCGTTTATTATGTCATTGTTATTTTGTTAGAAAATGTATTAAAGCGCAATGAACGGTATCTTAATCGATATATGCCAAAGGAAACTGCATCTAGCTAGGGGGTAAAGGCTATGACTATAGATATTGCTTTTATTTTTGAAGCGGTAAAAGAAATTAGTAAAGTCTTGCCGTTAACGTTGTTCATGGCAGTTACACCTGTCTTATTGGGCACTTTAATCGGCATTATTATTGCATTTATTCGAATACAACAAACAAAATTTCTCGCACCATTGTTGAATTTTTACGTATCTTTTTTTAGAGGCACACCTATCATTATGCATATTATGCTTGTTTATTTTGGCATACCAATTGTTGTTGATGTCTTTGCCAAGGCTTTAAAAATTGAGATTCAATCAAGCTCTATTCCTATTTTATTTTTTGTTATTTTTGCTTTGACGCTAAGTGCAGGAGCCTATGCTTCCGAAATAATTCGGTCCGGTATTTTAAGTGTACCAAAGGGACAGCTAGAGGCAGCATATGCAGTCGGTTTAACATTTTCACAGGCGATGCGACGCTTTATATTACCCCAAGCATTTAGTAAATCCATCCCTAACTTCACAAATGTTTTTATTGGTTTCTTACATGCCACTTCACTAGCATTTTTCCTTTCGGTTAAAGAGTTAACTGGGGTTGCGAATATCGTTGCTTCTATTAATTTAAAGTTTTTGGAGGCATTTATCGCTGTCGGGCTAGTTTATTGGGGTGTTTCAGTTATCGTTGAATGGTTTGCACATCGTATTGAGAGAAGAGTAACTGCCTATAGTAAGGGAGGCATTTAACTTCTTTTTGGCGAATGTCTTTTGTATCGGAAGCGTAGCGACAGGTACAGGTATCCAAACATCCGATGAAAAGAGGGGCTCAGGCTAAGAGATGTAATTTATGCTGAGGCATAATGGATATATTGTTGATTAAATAGAAAAGGGGATTGAACAATGGCAGTAGCTGAAATAGTGATTGAGCATTTGAAAGAGGAAGACTATGCCCGGTATTTAGAGGTTCTAGTAGAGAGTTATGCACAATATGAAAAAGAATATGAAAACCCAGAGAACTGGGCATCGTACTTAAGTGATATTCGCGCATCTGTTGGTAATCCAAATGCAGAAACCATTTTAGTAGCAAAGCGTGGCAATGAGATTTTAGGGGGACTGCAATTATTTACAGATTCCGAAAAAGCGTATGGTCTGCCGGAGCTTGACATAAAGTCTACCATTGTACGCTTACTGGGCGTCCATCCTAAAGGAAGAGGGCTAGGCATTGCTAAAAAATTATTGCATGAAAGCTTCGACTTTGCACGCAATCGTCAGGATCAAGCATTATATTTGCACTCAGGTGATATTATGCAGGCTGCTATTAATCTTTATTTATCGCTGGGCTTCGTAAGAGATGAGTCTAAAGAGTTTTATAAGGGAGGTAAGCTTGTCAAAAGTTTCCGCTATGATTTATAAATTCCCGTAAAATTTTTTATGCCATAGGAAAGGGTTGATTCACCCCTTTCTATGGCATTTACTTTTAAATCAGCGCTTATGAAATTTTCCCGTAGGCTAAGTATGGGAAAAAACCTTCAAAGAAACGCTCGGTTGCTGGCATAAAGTAAGATCCGAAATGGAAATCAGGATCTAATGTCGTAATAATCCATGTTCCGCCAGTAGAGGTGGTATCAATATATAAAAC
This sequence comes from Lysinibacillus sp. NPDC093692, assembly GCF_050280125.1. Taxonomy (NCBI): domain Bacteria; kingdom Bacillati; phylum Bacillota; class Bacilli; order Caryophanales; family Bacillaceae; genus Lysinibacillus; species Lysinibacillus sp. NPDC093692. Next base: position 65,861 of record NZ_JBNNUW010000005.1, on the reverse strand, counting down.
AGCACCACCATCTTCCGTCGATATTAAAATATCTGCATTCTCAGGAGGCCAGAAAACGCCATGTTGATGCCATGTGCAGTCAGCGAGTGTTAAATAACCGTTAAATAGAGGATGTTTTGGTTGTTGTAATACTAGACCACTTGAAGCATCTTTTTCAAGCCACCACCAAAAATTCGTTGGTCGTTCTTCCCATTGTTGTGCTGGTAGCCAACTCCATGGCTGTGGTCCAAATGCAACTACAATTCCACCTTTATCAGCAAATGATTGTATTTTTTTCACGCTAGCAAGTAACAGCTTGTGATTTAATTGAGAGGGAACAATAAGTACGTCTAAGTCGTCGATGTCCGTTTCTAGGAAATCGGGATGATAAATTAATTTTTTTATATATTGATTGAATTTTGGTTCAAGGAATGTCCGATAATGTGACTCATTACCACTATATATAACACCGATTTTTCTCATTGTACTGTGCACTCCTTTAATGATTGTACTTCTGCTTCAAGCCATGCTAAAAATTGTGGACGAATAAGATCAGTTGATTTGTTTTCATTAGCATAGCCTAGTAAATCCCGTCCTGCATGGACTAAAATGGTACCATTTGTTGTAGAACGATCTACATATGTAACCGCTTTACCATTTGAGAAAGTAAGTAATATTTCGGCATCTTCTGGTGCGTGGTGATAACCACGTGCAAAAAAGCCAGCAACTCCTTTTTTAAATGTCATATCTTCAGTAGTTACACCTTGGAAAATAGATGAATCTGCATTAGGAAAAACCTCATAATCTTTATAACTACGAATAAGCTGTGGCATAAATGGACCGCAGCCTGGTAGCCATTCACGGAATAGATGGCCACAATACACTACGATTTTTTTCTCTTCTAAAAAGGCAGCAATCTTCTCACGTTGACTATACAAAAATTCTTGATCAATAAAGTTTGGTATTAGGATAACATCCACATTCTCCAAATTTGCGTATGCAAAATCATATTGATCAATTATTTTTGATTCATTTCCTGTATCTTTTTGCATACGACCATTCACACCGAAAGCATGTCCAGGGTCTAGTTTTAGTATCGAAATCGAGTCACTCATATTTTATTCCTCCAAAAATAAAGTTAAGGTTTAAATTATATTGAAAAAATATTTTATGCCTTTTGAATATTGTTCGTGGAAAAAATTCCCATCTAATATCTTGGAAACAAAAGGAAGTGCATAAAACTAGTTTGACAATGATAATCATTATCACTATACTGTAATATGTATTTAGATGCAAATGATAATCATTTTCAATAAAACCAAAATAGAAAGAAGGGTTCGTTTTGAAACCAATTGCTTATGTTGGTATTGATATACAGTTTTCGAGACTGACAGATGAGGATCGAAAGCGAGGATTAACATTTTTATATTTATACGATTTACCGTATACCGATTTACGTGCCTATGCGGGCTTAATTATTACTAATTTAGTAGAGGAGCAATTTTTATTAGAGCATAAAAATATTTTGAATCAATATTTGTCTCATGGCGGCGTTATTTTTTCACTTACAGAGACATCATTACCTTGGTTAGCGGGAGTTCCTAACTGGAAGCGTTCTCCGATTCCGTTAAAGGATCGTGAAATAATTATAAAAGAGCCAATATATCCATTATTCGCAGGTATTGATGCTTATGACATTAACTACCGTAAAGGAGTTCGAGGATTTTTTTCTCGTGGTTATTTCGAAAAGATTCCATTGCATGCAGAAGTACTTGTGACGGATCAAAGTGGTGCGACGATCATTTATGTGGATCGTGATTCAACAAATGGCACAATTTTTGCAGGTGCAGGGACGGATATTTATCGAGTATTTATCGATGAAGATAATTCCTCACGATATTTAAGTTTGCAAATGCTTACATGCATCCGAGAAGAGTATGAGCGAAATCAATTGAAGGGAGTGGAGACACAATGATTGGTATCGTAACAAATGGATTACCCTTTCAAAACCGATTTTTTGAAGACCAAGAATTTCATTATTTATATGATGATATTTTACATATTCGTGAATTACATCGATATAATTTAGCAGATTATGACACATTGATTTTATCATGTCGCCTTGATATTCCCCATTTGAAACGTTATCAATCGCAGCTTATCTCATTTATTGAATCGGGTAAGCGGCTCATTATTTTTGGTGAGATATTGGATAATTGGTTTCCAACAATTGATTGGGAGGATTCGGAAGTGAATTTCAGCTGGTGGGTACGCGAAGGCAGCGATTTACCAATGAGCGAGCAAAATACAACACATCCGTTATTTAACTATATAACGCTTCATGATATGAAGTGGCATTATCATGGTTCGTTTTTACCACCAGCTGGTGCGCAATCATTACTAGATATACCAGGTGGTCGTTCACTATTTTATATCGACAACGTAAGTTTTAAAGGTGAATTAGTTGTCACAACACTAGATCCAATGTTCCATATTGGGCTTGGTTTTATCGATCAGTCGAAGCCCTTTTTACACGGAATGGCAAAATGGTTAAGAGAGGAAGAGAATTAATGAAAAAATATGGTTATTTAGCTACACTAGCATTAACTGCAATGCTTGCAGCGTGTGGCAGTCAAGATGGAGGATCATCTTCAAATCAATCTGCTGAATCTTCAAAAGCGGAAGTTCAGTCAACGGTAGAGGAAAAAATTGTGACGGATCAGCTTGGTCGTGAAGTAACAGTACCAGGCAAAATTGATCGTGTCGTGACAGGAGGAATATTACCTTATTTCTCTACATGGTATGTCGCTACAAACTCAACGAAAGAAATTGTTGGTATGCATCCAAATTCGTATAATGCCGCGAAAAATTCAATTTTAGCCAAAATCTCTCCAGATGTTTTAAAAGCAGAAACATCGTTTATTCAAAATGGTGAAGTGAATGTGGAAGAATTAATGAAAGTGAACCCTCAACTTTATGTAGAGATTTCAACAAATGAGGATTCTATTAATAAAATTTCAGAGGCTGGAATCCCTGTTGTTGCCGTAAAAGCAATTGATGCTGCTGCTGCGGAGCCTTTGGCAACATTCAATAGCTGGTTGAAATTAACGAGTCAAATGACAGGAACGACTGACCGTGCTGACCGTTTCTTAGATGAAGGTAAAAAAGTGCAGTCCGAACTTGATGCTAAATTAAAAGATGTTGCTACTCAGGACAAGCCTCGTGCGATGATACTACATATGCATAATGATAAATCCATCACGGTTGGTGGTAAAAACTTTTTCGGTAATCAATGGCTTAACGCAACAGGAGCTGTAGACGTTGCTGAAAATGATGTACAAGGAAAGAAAGAAGTAAATATGGAGCAAATCTATGCTTGGAATCCAGATATCATTTATATCACCAACTTCACTGAAACGCAGCCAGAGGACTTACTTAAAAACAAGGTAGATGGACAGGATTGGAGTCAGGTGAAAGCTGTTCAAGAGGGGAAAGTTTATAAAATTCCATTAGGTATTTATCGTTGGTTCCCACCAAGTGGCGATGCGCCATTAATGCTAAAATGGCTGGCACAAAAAAATCACCCAACGTTATTTAACTATAAAATAGAAGATGAGATTAAAACTTACTATAAGGATTTCTATGAATTTGATGTTTCAGATGAGGAAGTCCACTCTATTTTAAATCCTTCTTCAGATGCAGCGAAATATTAAGGACTGAATGTAAATGAAGAAATGGAAAATGTTACTTTTATGGTTGCTACCGATTTTGGTAGCAATCGTTTCACTCGGTGTTGGACGATTTGAGGTAAGCTTGGAGCATATTATTAAAATCCTAGCTTCTCAAGTATTTCCTATTGAACAAACATGGACAAATATGGAAGAAACTGTAGTGATGAATATTCGGTTACCTCGAATATTACTTGCTCTATTAATTGGCGGTGGTTTATCGATTGCGGGTGCAGGCTTTCAAGGTATGTTTGGAAATCCACTAGTATCTCCTGATATATTAGGTGTTTCTGCGGGTGCAGGGTTTGGAGCATCGCTTGGGATATTGTTATTTGGACAAAACTTTATTGCACAAATGATGGCACTGATTTTTGGATTAGGTGCAATTGGCTTTACGTATTTAATTGCAGGAGCAAAGAAAAACGCACCGATTTTTATGTTTGTCTTAGCAGGTGTTGTTACGTCTGCACTCTTTAATGCATTAATTTCCTTAACAAAATTTTTGGCCGATCCGGAGGAAAAACTTCCAGCCATTACTTACTGGTTAATGGGAAGTCTTGGTACCGCGACCTATAAGGATTTATATATTGGTGGACCACTCATATTAATTGGAATTTTACTATTATATTTACTTCGCTGGCGATTGAATATTTTAACATTGCCGGAGGACGAAGCAGCATCAATGGGAATTCCCGTTACTCGTTTAAAATGGTTCGTCATTTTAGGAGCGACTTTAATTACAGCCGCATCCGTAGCCGTTGCTGGTATTGTTGGTTGGGTTGGTTTAATTATTCCACATGTTGCACGTATGCTAGTCGGGAATAATAATCAATTTGTATTACCTGTATCCGTAGCTATTGGTAGTATTTATTTATTAATAATTGATGATTTAGCTCGATCATTAACAGCAACAGAAATACCTTTATCTATTTTAACAGCAATTATTGGAGCGCCGTTCTTCGCTTATTTATTACGCCGTTCAGGAGGAGGCTGGGCATGAAAATTGAAGTGATAAACGGTAATTATCATTATGAAAAAAGACGAAAAAAATTACCTGATTTATATGCACAAGACATCAATTTCTCATTGGAGCCTGGCGAAATAATGGCGATTCTAGGTCCGAACGGAGCAGGGAAGACGACGATGTTAAAATGTATAACTGGGTTACTTGAATGGAAAAAAGGAGAAACTTTCATAGACGGCAAATCACTTGTAACATTAAATCGTAAAGAACTATGGAAACGTGTTGGATATGTGCCCCAAGCGCATAAAATGGTATTTGGATTTTCTGTAGAAGAGCTTGTCGTTATGGGGAGGGCTCCGTATATTAGTACCCTTGCTCAGCCATCCGCGAAGGATTTGGAAGCGGCTCATCAAGCACTTGAGATGGTTGATATTTTACATCTTGCTAAAAAATCATGCAATGAAATTAGTGGTGGCGAATTGCAGTTAGCTTTAATTGCAAGAACGCTTGTTTCTGAACCAGAAGTTTTGATTTTAGATGAACCTGAGTCGCATTTGGATATTCAAAAACAAATAGTTATTTTACAAACGATTAAGCGTTTATCAAAGGAACGTGGAATTTCGTGCATAATTAATACCCATTACCCAAATCATGCATTTTATCTAGCAGACCGAGTCTTGATGACTGCCAAAGAAAAAGGCGTCATCTACGGTAAAGTACAAGAGGTAATGACAGAAGTAAGGATGAAGGAATTTTTCGGTATTGAGTTGAAAAAAATTATATTTGAAGAAGGAGATTACCTGGTTGAAACGATGATACCAAGCGCATTAGGGACTGAGCGTAACAGTCGATAATCTCCAAAAATAAACACGATCTCACCTTTCATGGCGAGATCGTGTTTTAAGTATCTACCTTATAAGTTGAAAATCTTCCCTGGATTCATAATGTTATGTGGATCAAGTGCTGCCTTTATGCTCTTCATCACTAATAAAGATGTTCCGTGCTCTGTAGACTGATATTTCATTTTCCCAATACCAACACCATGTTCACCGGTACAAGTGCCACCACGAAGTAAAGCAAATTGGACGATATGTTCATTGAAGCGGTTGGCTTTTGCTTGCTCCTCAGCATCTTTTGGGTCTAACATTAACAAGGCGTGGAAGTTACCGTCTCCTACGTGACCTACAATTCCGCCTGCAAGACCAACATCCTCAAGCTGTTCACGAGCATACAAAACGGACTCAGCAAGCACAGATATCGGCACACAAACATCAGTCGACATAAGCTTTTTTCCCGGATAGGCATGGATATATGCATAGGCCAATGAGTGGCGCGCCTCCCATAGTTTATTTCGAGCTGCATTGTCATGTTCAAATTCAACAAAAAGACAGCCAAAGTCCGCAAAAATTTCTCTAGCAAATTCTATATCTGCATGCATACCAGCTTCATTTCCGTGAAATTCTAAAAATAGTGTTGGTTTCTCGTCATAGGATGTTTCATTATAAATATTTGCTTGTTTAATAGAGGCTTCATCGACCAGTTCAACACGGCCAATTGAAATGCCCGCTTGCAGCAATGCGGTTACTGCACTGACAGCATCGCCAACTGTCGCAAAAACTGCACGTCCCGCCGATACAAATTCGGGTATACCATAGACTTGTAAAGTTAATTCTGTAAAGCAACCTAGCGTACCCTCAGAGCCAATGAAAAGGCCATTCAAGTGATAACCAGAAGAAGACTTCGCTGCTAAGCTACCGGTATGAATGACTGAACCATCGGCGAGTACAACCTCTAAATCTCTTACTTGATCACGCATAACACCATAACGCACTGCGGTTGTTCCGCTGGCATTCGTTGCCGCCATTCCACCTAGTGTCGCATCAGCACCCGGGTCAACTGTGAATTGAAGTCCATGTTTTTTTAATTCTTTATTCAATTGGGCACGTGTTACACCCGGTTGTACTTTTACTAGCAGGTCATCTGGTCGAATTTCTAAAATAGCATTCATTTCAGAGAAATCGATAGAAATGCCATTTGCAATGGGAATTGCATTACCTTCTAAACTTGAGCCAACACCAAAAGGTACGACTGGTACACGTTCCGCATGCGCAATTTTTAAGATGGCACTGACATCGGCCGTGGAACGAGGAAAGGCAACGACATCTGGTAAGCTCATTGTATGATGAGATTCATCCTTTCCATGTAGCTGTCGCACCGTTTCGTTTGTTGACACCTGTTCTTCGGATAAAACTTTTTTTAGTTGATTTACTATTAATTCTACAGCAACAGTCATTCCAATCCCTCCTAATTTTCTGATAAATTAAACTTTATCATGCATTTATTGGAAATGGAATGAACTGCTATAAAAAATTAGTGAGCAAAGGCTTTTTCTAATTTTTGGGTAAATGCATCCTGCTCAGCAGGACTAGATTGCTGCCACCATTTTTCGAAAAACACACCAAGCCCTGGAAGTAAATGCTCTTCACCACGGCTAATTGCATCCTCGACAATATCTTTAAATTCAGCCGCTGATTGTCCATGTACGTTTGTCGTAATCGCATCTCTTATTTGAAAATTCATCTATTTCGCCTCCTTAGTAGTAATTTGTCCAACTCTTTAAGAAATATGTATAGAATTACAAATCAATTATGCCTTGGCATAATTGCGTCCGGAATCGGCTTTGTGCTTAGGCCAGCAGATGTTTTTTGTGCGGAAGCGCAGTGCTAACGTAGCGTCAGCAACACGAGGGCCGACACGATGTCGGTCATTTCGGTAATGCCATAGGACGTGGCGTTTTTACCGATGCAGGTCAGTTAGCTGTTATCGCATGGATGAGATGATTTTAGGCTAACATCCTCTGTGAACTCCTTTCCGATTTCCGTGACATCCGCCGGAGGCTTTGGGCCAACACGATGTTGGTCACTCAGTCGTTGCCACAGGACGTGGCGTTCTTAGATTGAGTTCCTCTATTTCAGCGGATGTTTTTGCTGAAAGAAGTTAAAACATATCATTTTTTAATTATCACACTATTGTTGCTTATAAATATTAAAAAGTGTCTATAAAAACTTGCTGATCATATTACTAAAAGGGCTGTTCGACACGCTTGTAGCCTATTAACTAAGATAGAGGCACCTAGGAATAATGGACTGTGCACAGTCGACAGGACAATAGGATGACAACACAGCATAATAATAAGTTATCACCTGAACTACCATTTGATGAAGTATTAGAATTAGTCCAGCCGATGATCACGTCGATTTTGTTAAAGTGCCAAATTTATAAGGATTTTGAGTATTATCGTCATATAGCATCCATAGCCGTGTGGAATGCTTGGCGTAAAGCAGATCAAACAAAAGGACTGTTTTCTGCTTATATTTATACAACCGTTAAAGGAGAAATTTTAAAAGAGCTTTCAAAGGAAAAGAGTTTTGAAACTATGAATACACTTGTGGATCATGAAACGATAAATTATATTCGAGATCGTGATATAGGTGATAGAAATCCAGCTCTTTTAGAATGGTTTATGTCTCATTTGAAATTAGAGGAAGGAAAAATAATACTACTTTTTTATGTAGAAGGTTATAGTTACTTGGAAATTGCTAAAGAACTAGGTGTATCTGTCGAGGCAGTTAAAAAAAGACGTACAAGAATAATGATTAAGCTTCGTGAGTTGTTAAATTCTATAGAAGAATAGTACTATAAAGCATTAAAGGTATGCTAATATCAGTGAAAAATGAATATTGGCATACTTTTTAAATTTGCATACAATTTCCAATAAAAATGCTATGATTTGTAAGAAGTCAAAGAAAAATACAATTTTTAATTTTATATTTCCTTTGGATAGAACATATTACCTATCTAATTTGATATATATTGGTATGGAGGGTTTCTGTTGGAGAATAGGTTGAATCAATTTGAGATAAAACAGAAAGAGATTTGGTATATAGTATTGCCACTATTGCTAGTGTTACCATTGTTAGGTTTAAGTAATCAAGTACTTGGTTCTTTTAACGAAGAAAGTTATATTTGTTTGAACTTGATTATACAAGTACTAATTATTGTATTTACAATGGCAATCGCTATTCAATCGTGGCTCGTTTTTTCGCATTTATTATCGAATCAAACATTATACATAGGTAATTTATTTTTTATCATCGCCTTGTTTGAATTAGTGAACTTGGCATTGGCTCAATATCCAATGGCTGAAACACTATATTTGGAAATATGGTTGGATTTAATAATGAGTTTATGCTTATCAATCGGTTTTCTCTTTATTATATTAAAGCGAAAAAAACGCTTAACGATGAAAGATCGTAATTATACATATAGCAGTTCCTTATTATTTGTACTACTGAGTCTTTTTCTAGTGTATCTCTCTTCAAAATATTTTTTACTCGAAGAACAATTGTTACTGGAAGCAAGCGCTATTGTTCATTTATTGTCTGCTGTCTTACAAGGTGTAACGATAGTGATTTTAAGTAAGTATAAAAAAGAGTTGCCTAAACGAGTTATGTGGCTTATTAGCGCAGCAATGTATTTAATTATTAGTGATATTTTCTTTGCGTTCATCAAAGATTTGAAATCAATTTGGGGCCTTTCAGCATTAATTTATCAATTTTTTGCATTCTTCTTTTTCCTAAAAGCCATTTACTATACAACTGTTGAAAAACCATTTCAGCAACTTCTAAAAATAAAGCGAGATCTTGAGTATTCGCAGCAGGAGCTTCATTTTCAAGCTTTTCACGATGACATTACAAAGCTTCCAAATGAACATTTATTATTGAAAACTTTAAAAGAGGATTTACAAGACAATAGTCGTCAAAAAGCAATCATTGCGATTGAGATTGATCGCCTTGCCGCTATCCGCTCATCTATAGGTATTAATTATTCTAATACCATGATGAAGCTTGTAGCAGAGAGAATTCAAGCTATATTACCACCTCATTATTTTGCAACAAAGCTTCTTGAAGGGCAGTTTATTATTTATATTAATCATGTGAAGACGAGAGAGGAGTTAGTACAATTTTGCTTGAATTTGAAGAGCGCTATGAAAAGACCATTGCAAGTACAACTATTCACACTCACCGGTAATCTTAATATTGGAATTGCCCCGCGTGAAGAAAATTGCTCAGGTGAAGAGCTTTTAATGCATGCTCAGTTAGCAATGAGAGAAGCGAGCCAAATACCTCAAAGAGTTCTCTTTTATAAGCCGGATATGTCAAATGGTCTTGCTGATCGTCTATTGCTTGAACAAGAGCTCCATAAAGCATTAGCTAATGAAGAATTTTACTTAGATTTTCAGCCACAAGTAAATTTAAAAACGGGTAATATTGACTCTGTAGAAGCACTAGTACGTTGGCGTCATCCAACTCGCGGATTTGTTTCACCTGAGTTGTTTATCCCCATTGCAGAAGAATCTGGCCTAATTATTCCTTTAGGGAAATGGATTTTAGAGACGGCGTGCGCTCAAGCAAAAATATGGAGGGAGCAAGGTTTGCCACCGATGAAGGTTGCCGTAAATTTATCTATCGGACAATTATTCCAGCAAGACTTAGTGCATATGGTACAAGAAATTTTACAATGTACAAAATTAGAACCAAAATACTTACAATTAGAAATTACGGAAAGTATGACGATGAACATCGATCAAATTACGCAGCTACTTCATGAATTAAAGGAAATCGGTATCCAAATCGCTGTTGATGACTTTGGGACAGGGTATTCGTCGCTTTCATATTTAAAAGATTTTCCGATTGATTGTTTGAAAATTGACCGGGCTTTCGTACGAAATATTCAACATAATCCAAATGATGAAGCGCTCGTTTCTATGATTTTATCCATGGCAAAGCATTTAAGATTAAAGGTTGTTGCCGAAGGAATTGAAGAAGTGGAGCAGCTTGCTTTCCTCATAGCCGGTGGCTGCGATTATATTCAGGGCTATTTATTTAGTAAACCGATTTCCGCAGAAGAGATTTCCAATAACTTTCACGAATTACATAGTCGAGCAAGAGATGTTTTAAAAGAGTTTAAATATGAAGAGGGTTTCGTAATATAAAGTTAGGCTTATAGAGGCGGGAAATAGAGCGACGGGAAGAAGAGCCTGAGCGATGGAAAGAAGCCAGGGCGACGGAAAGTAGAGTCAAAGCGACGATAGAACGGCCAATCGTGGATAGAACCCTCGAAATCGCGGATAGAACCGCCAAAATCGTGGATAGAACCGCCAAAACTACGGATAGAAATTGGGATGACATGCCAGAATAAACACTCATTTTACCGAATTACAATACTTTTTTAGATAGGATACTTGCCTTAATTCATTGAAATAGTTTTTCTCAACATAAAAACTGCTTACTTCAATTTCATCATTGAAAGTAAGCAGTTTTTTTATTTAATGTGCGAGGTACTCTTCTTTTAATTCTCCTATGTCCACTTCGGATCGTTCCTCTAAAGAACGCCGTAAATGAACAGTTGCTGTTTTACCATCATCGTGAAGCTTGTCAATCCAGATTGATACGCCATTATAGCTTACTTCATATTCTTTTGGTGAGGCGACAATTTCTTGTGCACGTTCAAAATCCAATTGAAGCCCCCCCTTATTTTTTTGTCTTACCTTCTTTAGTAACCGTATTAATCAGGTTCATAAACTCTTGAGAAAATTCTTCACTAACTTTGTTTGGTGCTATTTTTTGGTTTTTTGGTGTTTGAGGTAATGACCCCTTGTTAGCGCTTTGGCCTTGCTTATTGTCTCTTCCCATGTTTAGTTTCTCCTTTCGTTTTGATATTTCTTAATATGGCTTTGATTTGATTTTTTATCATGGGAAAAAATAGGGAAAGGTAAGAATTTATTGTAGAAATGTTTAGAACTTTTTGGGTTAATAATAAAGCCTTAAATGCGCAAACTAAGTCATAATAACACCTTCGTAAAACCGCACATCGGACATTCTAGAAAGCATCTAGTCTAGCGAAGTCACCCCACGTTTTATAATGAAACTTTTTGAATGGAAAAATCATTATTTAATAGCGCCCAGTTTTGAGGGAAAGGAAAACCTAATGCCCAATAACTTATACCTCGAAGATTATATTGCTTCGTCATGTCAAACTTAGCTTGCGCACTTCTAGCATCTTCAAACCATACCTCATGATTTCTACCTTGTTCATCGACATAACGGAAATACGGTGACTGTGCGGTCCTATCATATTGAATGGTTGCGCCATATTTTCTTGCTCTGTTAAGTGCTTCTTGAGAGCTAAATGTTTCTGCCTCTTGACCTTTAACATGCGGTAGAAGCCAATCGCGAGCATAAATTTGAAAGCCTAAAAATATTTTGTCAGCAGGCATAACTGATAATGCATATTCCACAACTTTTCTCATTTCGTTAATAGGTGAAATTGCTTGTGGTGGACCAAGTCGATATCCCCACTCATATGTCATCAAAATAACAAAGTCTGCAATTCTTCCGTGTGCTTCATAATCATGTGCCTCATATAAAGTGCCTGCCTGCGTTGCACTCGTTTTTGGCGCAAGTGCCGTTGATACTAGGAATCCTTTTGGATGAAGAGTATCAACAGCTAATTGGAGGAAAATGTTATAATTTTCCCGATCTGCCGGAAGAACGTTTTCAAAATCGACGTTTAGAACTTTATAGCCCTTTTCCTGCATCACTTGTAAAGTGTTGTCGATGACCTTTTTCCTTAATTCTGCACTAGATAAAATAACATGTGATAAGTTGGAACCGGCTTCTGTGGAAGAGAAATTCGTAAGTGTCAGCATAGGAGTGACGTTTTTGGCAATGGCAGCATCAATCATTTCTTTATCCTTTATAGGCTGTAGTGTTCCATCCTCCTTCACCATATAAGCAAAGGGGCTAAAATAAGTTAGTAGATGACCAACCGCGTTTATCGACTGCACAGCTTCTTTAGGCTCTTCATACGTATAAGCATTTACTTCAATGGAAGGCTTTGCTCTCGGGATAATCAAATGCGTACCAGCGTAAATCATGTTTGGATTTGAAATTTCATTTTCTAAAACAATTGCTTGCACAGTCGTTCCATATTGCGTGGCAATTTGCGATAAAGTCTCCCCTGGTAGCACAATATGTGTAGTGGGTGGAATAATTAGTCTAGTGCCAGGTGTTAAAACATCTGGATTCGTTAAATGGTTTTCTGTGATAATCGATTGCATAGACACCCCATATTGTTGGGAGATTGACCATAAGGTATCACCCCTTTTTACAATATGGGTTGTGTAAGGAGAAGGGATAACGAGTGATTGTCCGATTACTAATTGATTTGGATTAGATAAAGCGTTTAATTGGATAATGGAATTGATAGGTACGGAATAGCTGTTTGCAATTTGCCAAAGCGTTTCACCAGCGCTCACCACATGAATAATCATTAGGACACCTCCTTAGTGGTTTCAATATAGCATCATATGTATGAATAAAGGGAATGAGCATTTATCTTTCATTTTTATGTGATAAAAATTGCAAACTTCATATTCTTTCGAAGTGATATGCATAGGATAAAACATATGCAATGCATCATTTGAGAGAGGAGCTGTATGTTGAAGAAAGTAAAGCTCACAGGAAGAATTGTTACCCCTAAAGATCCGGACTATGAGCAAGCAAGAACAAATAATAATTTAAATGATCCTAAATTTCCGAGTATTATTGTATTTTGTCAAAAGGCGAAAGACGTTATCCATGCATTAAGATGGGCGAGAGAAAATAACGAACCATTTCGAATCAGAAGTGGGAGACATAACTATGAAAATTATTCATTACTAAATGAAGGTCTTGTTATAGATGTTAGTGAAATGAATGAAATAACAATTAACCAGAAAGATATGACAGCGAGAATTGAAGCGGGTGCTAATTTAGGAAAAGTGTATCGAGTATTATGGGAAAATGGTTTTACAATCCCGGCAGGAACTGAAGGTAGTGTAGGGGTTGTTGGTTTGGCGCTTGGTGGAGGGATTGGTATGCTATCTCGTCCATTTGGGCTAACATGCGACAATCTGCTAGAAGTTGAAATGGTTGTTGCAAGTGGTCATGAAGGGGCTGAAGTAATCCAAGCTGACAAGCAGAGAAATAGTGATTTATTTTGGGCGAGTTGTGGCGGAGGCGGTGGGAATTTTGGCATCGTTACAGCACTTACATTTAAACTGCATCCTATTTCAAACGTATCGATTTTCTCCATTACATGGGGATGGGAAGATTTTGAACGAGCCTTTGACGCATGGCAAAAATGGGCACCCTATACAGATGAACGCTTGACTTCACAGATTGAGCTTAAATCAAAGGAAGTTGGAGAAATTGTAGCTCAAGGTGAATTTATAGGTACAGCATCTGAGCTAAAGAAACTACTCCGACCTATAAGAAAAACAGGCTCACCAACGAGCATATGGATAAAGGAAGTACCGTATATTAAAGCTGTAGAATTTTTTGACTTACCGAGCGGCAATAAACCAGCTCTTCGTAAAAGGTCAGGGTCCTTTATTGAAAGGCCATTCCCTCATGCTGCCATTGTACAAATGAAAGAATTTTTATCTAACGCACCCAATAGAAATGCGTCCATTTGGCAGCAATCGCTTAGAGGAGCAGTAAGTCAAATTGCATCAAGTCGAACAGCTTATTATTATAGAAATGCTTTAATTGCTCAGGAGTATATTACTTCGTGGAAAAAGCCTAAAGAGGAAGAAAAAAATATTCAATGGGTAGAGAATTTAAGGCGGGCTCTTTCACCGTTCACTACTGGTGATTATGTGAATTTCCCAGATCGTTTTATAGAAGATTGGCCAACTGCCTATTATGGTCGTAATCTTAGAATGCTTAGGGAAGTAAAGGGAAAATACGATCCGTTTAATGTATTTAATTTTCCTCAAAGTATTCCACCAAATAGAAAATGGCTTTAACTTCTTTCAGCAAAAACATCCGCTGAAATAGAGGAACTCAATCTAAGAACGCCACGTCCTATGGCATTACCGAAATGACCGACATCGTGTCGTCCCTCGTGTTGCTGACGCTACGTTAGCACCGCGCTTTCGCACAAAAAACATCTGCAAGCCTAAGCACAAAGCTGATTCCGGACACAATTATGCCGAGGCATAATTGATATGAAAGTCAAAAAAGAGCAGTATGCAGAGATTAAACAAGCATTGCTGCTCTTTTAAGCCCGATTGATGAGGACGACTACTCAGTGGGAGATGAAGAAAATCCCATTGAATTAATTCACTTTATCACTACTTACTTTTCTGCAAGTATTTTATTTATCGCTGGAATATCAGCAGGTGCAAAATTAAGATTTAGAAGTTCATGTCGAGGAACCCATCTAATGGCAGTATGTTCAAGTAGAACGGGCTCTCCTTGTATAATCGATGCTTTAAATGTTTCTAAGCGTACTATAAATTTTTCGTATTCATAAATGGTATCCTCAACCTTTTTATCAACCCGTATAGAGCAATTAAATTCCTCTAATATTTCACGAGTTAAAGCTTGCTCAGGCGATTCTCCCTCTTCGATTTTACCACCAGGAAATTCCCAATAATTTGCTAGTACCATATTAGGATTTCTTAACGCACAAAAAATTTCATGCTTTTCATTTTCAATAATGGCACCTACTACATGTACATTTTTTTTCATTTATTATCATCCCCGCTGTGCATTCTTAAAATATTGAAAATTATAACATATATCACTGAATTCCCCCATTATCTAGTAGGGAATAATTTTGCTCATTTCCATAGCGTGGGGTTGATTTCCGTTCCGGCTGTGCGTTTTGTAGCTGCCGCTTTGCTTTCGCTACAGAAAACATTTGTTGTTGCTGCCGCTTCGCTTTCGCACAGAGCAGAGCTTCCTAGGAGCATCCGATGAGCCGCCCATCCTCTACTACAATCAACTTATTCACATGGTATACGTTTTAACAAAATGTCATTCCAAAATTCAGATGATGGCAATTTTATTAGCATGTATAGCTCATCGTCATAGCGTGGGGTTGATTTCCGTACCGTATAGGGGGCTTTTTTCCGATAATTGGTAAACAGAGAAATAACAATAAACTGTTTTTTGCATGACTATGTAATTGTCGTTTTCTACTGTATAATAATGAACATTATATAGGAAAAAGGCGGTACGAGGAACGATGAAAAAAATTGAATCTACGCAAAATGCGTTAGTGAAATATTGGAAGAAACTAGCAACTACGCGAAAAGAGCGTGAAAGATCTGGAGAATTCATAGTAGAGGGATTCCATTTAGTGGAGGAAGCATTAAAAAATAAGGAGCAGGTGCTGCAGCTAATTGTACGTGAAGGTGTAGATTTACCAATGCTTTGGCCGATTGATAATGTAGCGACAATAGAAGTAACTGCGGCTGTTGTCAAAGAGTTTGCTGAAACGGAGACATCTCAAGGTGTATTTGCAGTTTGTAAGCAGCCTTTGTTAAAAGATGATGTAATGGCTTCATGGCGCAAGGTACTACTAATTGATGCCGTCCAAGATCCAGGAAATATTGGGACGATGATTCGTACTGCTGATGCCGCTGGTTTGGATGCAGTAATTCTCGGCAAGGGCTGTGCTGATCTATATAACCCTAAAACGCTTCGTTCTGCACAAGGATCACATTTCCATATTCCTGTCCTTCGTGGTGATTTAGAGGAATGGATTGAGCAGCTACAAGATAATGATGTGCCGGTATTTGGTACTGCTTTAGATGAGGATGCAGTTGTCTATAGTGATATTGAACATACTGGTGCGTTCGCTATCATGATGGGGAATGAAGGTAGTGGCATTCAACCACAACTACTTTCAATGACAGATCAAAATATGATTATTCCAATTTTGGGACAAGCAGAGTCTTTAAATGTAGCAGTAGCAACAGGAATCGTTTTATATGGATTTGTGAAGTAGGTAATAAAAGCAATCACAACTGTAATTGCAAGAATAGGGTGAAATCGTTAAAATTGATGGTCATTACCATAAAGTGTGGTTGATTTCCGTTCCGACGGGGCGCTTTGTTGCTGCCGCTTCGCTTTCGCACAGAAAACATCCGCTACGCTGCAGGGTCTTGGGCCAACAGATGTCTTTTGCGCGAAAGCATGGGTGCAACGTAGCGACAGCAACAGGATGTTGGTCACGAAGGCGTTATCACAGGACGTGATGTTTTTAGCCTTCGTTCCTCTATATCGCTGATCCCCAATGAGTCGCCCAGTCTCCACTCCAATCAACTAATATATGGAATGTGTTTTCACAAATGTCATCTGCAACTTTTAGTGATGAGCCTAAAAATTGCCGTTAGAACCATTATTATTGATGCAATAGGCACATGGCTCTTGATTTGAATTGGTATAGTATTGTATAATCACATGTAAAATGTATATATGAATACTAAATGCTTTGACCGGGAAGTAGTAAAGATTGTGAATGGACAACAGGGAGCGTAGGCCGGAGATTGAGAGCCAGCGCCGTACCAATGCAGTTTTGAATTCATCTCGCGAGCAGCTACCGGGACCAGCGAAATGCTGTAAAGGTTTGCCGGCTTTAATCTAGTCGTTATGTCAATGAAGTGATTGTGAGGAGTTTGCCTTGCAATAACTAGGGTGGTACCGCGAATATGTCCTCGTCCCTTTTTTTAGGGGCGAGTTTTTTTGTGCCATCGAAGTATCGGCATTAATCTTCATTCAGCAAATCTTTTTGAGCGAAAGTGAAACGTCAGCTACAGAAGGCTCCCACCTTTGAAGGTGGTGAGATAAATGCGGATGTGGTTCCTTTTCAGTTGGTGTCCAAAAAACTATTGAATGAAGATAAAGCCTCCGGCGGGTGTCACGGATTTTCAAAGGAATGCATTTAAGGATGTTAGCCTAAAAATCTTCGCATCCTGCGAAAACGGCTAGCTGACCTGCATCGGTTAAAACGCCACGTCCTGTGGCATTACCGAAATGATCGACATCGTGTCGGCCCTCGTGCAGGCCTGGGCACAATTCAAAATCCGGACGCATTGTTTATCTGTAGCGACAGCTACAAATGTTTTCTGTGCGAAAGCGAAGCGACAGCTACAATTACGCCAAGGCGAAATTGATTTAATCAAGGAGGGTTTATTACATGGAAGAGCAATTAAAACAATTAGAGCAAGAAGCACTTGCTAAAATTGAAGCGGCAGCAAATTTAAAGGAATTAAATGATGTGCGAGTAGCGTATCTAGGAAAAAAAGGACCTATCACTGATTTATTAAAGGGGATGGGGAAATTATCAGCTGAGGAACGTCCTAAAATGGGTGCCTTAGTTAATACAGTTCGTGAAAATGTAACTGCTGTATTAGAGGAAAAGGTTACTTTACTAGAGGAAGCGGCAATTGCTGAAAAATTAGCAAGTGAGTCGATTGATGTCACTTTACCTGGTCGTGAAATTAAAGTTGGGAATCGTCATCCTTTAACACGCGTTATTGAAGAAATTGAAGGTTTATTTATCGGTATGGGCTATGAAATTGCAGAAGGTCCGGAAGTGGAGAAGGATTATTATAACTTCGAGGCGCTGAATTTACCGAAGGGACACCCTGCTCGTGATATGCAAGATTCGTTTTATATTTCCGAGGAAATATTATTACGTACGCATACATCTCCTGTGCAAGCTCGCACAATGGAAGAGAAAAAAGGTGAATCGATTCGCATTATTTGCCCAGGGAAAGTATTCCGTCGTGACAACGATGATGCTACACACTCTCACCAATTCATGCAAATTGAAGGATTAGTGATTGGTGAAAACATTCGCATGAGTGACCTTAAAGGTACTCTTGATACATTAGCGAAAAAAATGTTCGGTGCAGACCGCGAAATTCGACTTCGCCCAAGCTTCTTCCCGTTCACAGAGCCATCTGTTGAAATGGATATTTCTTGCTTCAAATGTGGTGGTTCTGGCTGTAACGTATGTAAAGGTACAGGCTGGATTGAAATTTTAGGAGCTGGTATGGTGCATCCAAATGTACTTGAAATGGCTGGCTATGATCCGAAGAAAGTATCAGGCTTTGCATTCGGTATTGGTGCTGAACGTATCGCAATGTTGAAATATGGTGTCGACGATATTCGTCATTTCTATACAAGTGACACACGTTTCTTATCACAATTTGAGCGAACAGAGGCGTAAGGAGGATAAATAATGTTAGTATCATTAGAATGGTTAAAAGATTATGTAAGTGCACAGGATTTAACGCCTGAACAGTTAGCTGAAAAAATTACGCGCTCTGGAATTGAAGTAGATGCAGTAATTGACCGTGCTAACGGAATGGATAAAATTGTTGTCGGCTATGTCGTATCAAAAGAGAAACATCCAGAAGCTGATAAATTAAATATTTGCCAAGTGGATGTTGGTGAAGCTGAGCCACAACAAATTATTTGTGGTGCTCCAAACGTTGATGCTGGTCAAAAAGTAATTGTCGCTCGTCCAGGCGCACATTTACCAGGCGGCATTAAAATAAAAAAAGCAAAACTTCGTGGACATGAATCAAACGGTATGATTTGTTCATTACAAGAGGTAGGAATTGAAGGTAAACTTGTACCTAAAGCATATTCTGAAGGGATTTATGTGCTGCCTGCCGATGCTGAGGTTGGTTCAGATGCCCTTGCTATTTTAGGTCTACGTGACACAGTATTAGAGCTTGGCCTAACACCAAACCGCTCAGATGCATTGTCAATGCTAGGTGTAGCGTACGAGGTTGGCGCAATTCTATCTGAAGAAGTGAAGTATCCAGAAATCGTCTACAACACATCTTCTGAAAAAGCTGAAGACATGTTAAAGCTTCGAGTGGAAGATTTACAAGCAAACCCAATGTATGTAGCAAAAGTTGTGAAAAACGTAAAAATCGCAGAGTCACCTATGTGGCTACAAAATCGCTTAATGGCAGCAGGTGTACGCCCGCATAATAACGTTGTCGATGTAACGAACTACATTTTAATGGAATACGGTCAACCGCTTCATGCCTTTGACTACGATAGCCTAGCAACAGGTGAAATCGTAGTGCGTAAAGCAATAGAGGGCGAAAAAATTACTACTTTAGATGAGCAAGAACGCACATTAAAAGCTACAGATTTAGTCATTACAAATGGCAAAGAGCCAGTAGCTATCGCAGGTGTAATGGGCGGTGCAAACTCTGAAGTAAATGATTCTACAACAACTGTTGTAATCGAATCTGCTTACTTCGACGGCTTATCTGTACGTCAAACATCGCGTCATCTTGGACTTCGTTCAGATGCTTCTGCTCGCTTTGAAAAGGGTGTAGACCCTAACCGTGTGTTACCTGCTGCAGAGCGTGCTGCAGCGCTACTAGCTGAATTAGCTGGTGGTGAAGTGTTAGAAGGAACGTGCATCGTTGATGAACTAGATAAATCACCAGCACGTGTTGTCGTTTCGCCAGATTTCATTAATGAACGTTTAGGTATGAAAATTTCATTAGAAGATATGCTATCTATTTTAGAGCGTCTTAAATTTGGTGTAGAAGCAGCAAATGGTTTACTAATCGTTGATGCACCAACACGTCGTCAAGATATTAAAATTGAAGAAGATATAGTAGAGGAAATTGCTCGTCTATACGGCTATGATGAAATTCCGCTGACTTTACCAGAGGGAGCAAACCAAGTAGGCCGTCTAACACCATATCAAGCGAATCGTCGTATAGTTCGTAATTATATGGAAGGCGCAGGTCTTTACCAAGCTGTAACTTACTCATTAACTTCAGAGGCATTGTCACAACGCTTTGCATTGAAAGCTGAGCCAGTAACACGTTTACTAATGCCAATGAGCGAGGACCGTTCAACTCTACGTCAAAGTCTTATCCCGCATTTAATTGAAGCGGCTGCTTATAATGTTGCTCGTAAGGCTGACAATGTGGCATTGTATGAAATTGGTTCAGTATTCCTTGGTCAAACAGAAGAAGGGCTACCATATGAGGAAGAGCATGTGGCGGCAGTAGTAACAGGAAAATGGCTTGACCATGCTTGGCAGGGTGAGAAAAAAGCAGTAGATTTCTTCGTCTTAAAAGGCATTGTAGAAGGTGTTATCGGTAAGCTTGGTTTAGAGGACCGTATTTCATTTGTGAAAGCTGAGGTAGATGGGTTACACCCAGGACGTACTGCAAGCATTCTTTTTGATGGTGAACAAGTCGGTATTATCGGTGGATTACATCCAGCAGAACAAAAAGCATGGGGTGTAAAAGACACATATGTAATGGAGATGAATCTCGTAACATTATTAAATGCTAATGCAAAAGAAGCGCCTCTTGCCTATACACCAGTGCCTCGTTTCCCAGCAATGTCTCGTGATATTGCGCTTATCATGAACCGTGCAACAACTGCTGGTGAGGTTATTACTGCGATTCGTTCTGCAGGCGTGAAATTATTGAAAGACGTTCGTGTATTCGACGTATATGAAGGTGAAAAAATGGAAGCTGGTAAAAAATCAGTCGCATTCTCCCTAACATACTTCGATCCAGAACGTACATTAACAGATGAAGAGGTTGTTGCAGCACATAATAAAGTGTTAAAAGCTATTGCAACAATTGAAGGCACAGAAGTACGCTAAATTAATTATTTTTTTGTGAGCTGTCTCGTAATGAGGCAGCTTTTTGTTTTGTTTAACTTCTTTCAGCTAGTGTCCAAACACCCGCTGAAATTTTTGTACTCAGACTAAGAACGCCACGTCCTGTGGCAAAGACTGAGTGATCAACATCGTGTTGGCCCAAAGCCCCAGCGGATGTCACGGAATCGGAGAGGAGTTCAGAGGATTTTAGGCTAAATGACCTGCATGGTGTTGTTGTTGCCGTTTCGCTTTCGCACAGTCCAAAACCAGTTGCTGCTGCTTCGCTATCACTGCGCTTTCGCACAAAAAACATCTGCAGGCCTAAGCACAAAGCCGATTCCGTACGCAATTATGCTGAGGCATAATTGATAATCATACAACTGCTACAAGTAGATTTTTGCAGGAAGTGTTAGAAAAATAAAGCACGAGAGAAAAGGTTATCAATATTTAGAAATAACAAAAAATAAATTTTTGATCCATATTATATGTATAGTAAGTTTTGGATAGAAAATTTTACTATAGGGTGGGTTATTATGAAAAATCATCGAAAAAGAAGAGGCCTTTCTGTGCGAGCCCGATTAATATGGGCGTTTGCTTTGACACTTTTAATTCCCAGCATTGCTATTGGTTCGTTTTCGTATTTGAAGTCTTCTGATCAATATCATAAGGAATTAAGTGAAAGTTCACGCGAAAATGTAGATTTATTAAATACACTCATCTCAAATGAGATATCACCTATTCAAAGTGATGTGGAATATTTAGCTGCTTCTTTTAATAAGAATGTGCAAGATGCAGATGCTTTGAAGGAAATGGAAAAATATAATGCTTTACATAGCAACGTCTCTGTTGTCAATTTGGCAATTGAGGGGCATAAATTTATGCGTGAACCACAAGCTGAATCTTCAACGGATTATGATCCATTTACACGACCATGGTACTTAACAGCTATTGAATCACCTGGCAAAAACGTTATGATTGATCCATATAAATCAACGATTACAGGTGAATTAATATTAGCAGTATCAGCTGGTTTACAGGATCGTTCAGGGGTTATTTCTATTGGTCTAAATTTAGACGGAATTTCCGAGCTAGTGAAATCAGTGGAAATTGGTGATAATGGCTATGCTACATTAGTAAATGCCAATAATCTTATTATTGCTGATCCACAGTTAGAGGTAGGATCGGAACTCAAAAAGTCATATATAGAAAAGATGCAAGGAAAAGAAGATGGTAGTTTTACCATTAAGGAAGATGGAAAAGAGTATCAAGTATTTTTCACTACCAATAAACTTACAGGTTGGAAAATCGTTGGTACTATGGATTTAGCAGATGTAGCAACTGTCACAAAACCAATTTTAACAAACACTATGACAGTCATTGTTATTGCTCTTATCATGTTTGGAATCATTGGTACCTTCGTTATAAGATCAATCATTCAGCCATTACAAAAGTTGTCAACAGTAGCTGAGCAGGTAGGAGACGGTGATTTACGCAATTTAATTGAAATTAAAAGAGAAGATGAGATAGGTAAATTGGCGGATATATTCAATAAAATGATCTTATCTTTGCGTGGTGTAGTTGGTAACATTGGTGAGGAATCAAATCAGTTAGCTGCATCATCGGAGGAACTTACAGCAAGTACATCAGAAAATAAACGAGCGACATCACAAATTGTTGATTCCATTCAAACATTTGCTGAAACGGTTGATGTGCAAGCAGAAACAATTAATGATAGCACTAACGCTGTACTTGAAATGTCTTCATCGATTCAACAAATTGCAGTAAAGGCTGATACTGTTAATGAGATGTCGAATAAAGCAATGGAAGCTGTTAAGATAGGAGACAAAACTATTCAAACAGCAATTGGCCAAATGGAAATGATTCAAAGTACTGTTCAGGAACTGGAAAGTACGGTACAAACATTAAGCGATCGTTCAAATGAAATCGGACGTATTGTAGAGGCAATTACGCAAATTGCTGATCAAACAAATCTTTTAGCTTTAAATGCTGCAATTGAAGCTGCTCGTGCTGGTGAGCATGGAAAAGGTTTTGCAGTTGTTGCTGATGAGGTACGAAAGCTTGCAGAGCAATCCGCACAATCAACAATGCAAATAAAAGATATCATTGGTTATATTCAAACCGATACAAGACTAGCAGTTGAATCAATGACTGCTGGCTCAGCTGAAGTCGTAAAGGGAATTGAAGTAACAAATATGGCAGGAAAGTCATTCAAAGAAATTAATAATAATGTACAAAGCGTAACCTATGAAATAGGAGAAATTTCAGAGACAGCAAAAGTTATTTCTGAACACTCCAATCAAGTGGCAATCGGAATTGAAAGTGTGCTTCAGCAAACAAATGAAAATACAGCAAATACACAAAATATATCTGCCGCAACAGAGGAACAGCTTGCTTCTATGGAAGAAATCGCTGCATCGGCCGAAGCCCTTGCTAAAATGTCTGAAAATCTACAACAAACAATTAAACAGTTTAAATATTAAGGCTAAACAAAAATCCAGAAATAATTTTTTTTGTGAGCTGTCTCGTAATGAGGCAGCTTATTTAGTTGGAAGACCGTCAGGCGAACGTATTAATATTTTATGAGTAAGTAGCCACTGTGTACTTTTTGGATATTTTGCGTTTTTAATAATATTTTGAAATTACAAAAAATAAATCTTAAGTATTTATTATGTGTATAGTAGAAATTGGATAGAAAAAAATAGTAAGAGGAGATAATGATTTTGAAAGAGTATCGAAAAAGAAAAAGCTTATCTGTGCGTGCTCGGTTAATCTGGGCTATTACAATGACACTCTTAATTCCGAGTATTGCAATTGGTACGTTCTCATATTTGAAATCAGATAATTTATATTATAACGAATTAAGTAATAAATCTCTTGAGAATGTCGATTTAATAAATACTTTAGTAACAAAAGAAATTTCCCCAATCATAAGTGATGCAGAATATTTGGCTGCTTATTTTAATAAGGATTGGGAAGATGCAGCTGCATTAAAGGAATTAGATAAATACAATGCTTTACATAATAGTGTTTCAGTAGTCGCTTTAACTCTAGAAGGCCATGATTTTTTACGAAATCCATATCATGAAATGCCTTCTGATTATAATCCATTTTTGCGTCCTTGGTATATAAAGGCTATAGAGTCGCCAGGTAAAGGCGTCGTGATGGACCCCTATAAATCAAATATTTCAGGCGATTTAACTTTAACTGTAGCGGCAGGATTGCGTGACAAATCCGGGGTTGTTTCTATAGATTTGAAACTTGGCGAAATTTCAGAGCTCATAGATGCTGTAGAGATTGGGAAAAGTGGCTATGCCTCATTAGTGAATGCCAATAATCTTACGATAGCAGATCCGAATGTTGAAGTAGGAACTAAGCTGAAAGATTCATACATAGAAAAGATGCAAGGAAAAGAAGAAGGTAGCTTTACAATTCAGGAAGATGGCGAGGAGCATCAAGTATTTTTCACTACTAATAAACTAACAGGATGGAAAATTATCGGTGTTATGGATGTAGCGGATGTTACAGCTGTCACAGCGCCAATTTTAAAATCGACTATAGCAGTCATTGTTACTGCTTTAATTATTTGTGGGATCATTGGTGGTATGATCATTGCCTCAATCATTCGTCCACTAAAAGAACTATCGACAGTTGCTGAACAAGTAGGAGAAGGCGATTTACGTAACTTTATCGACATAAGAAGAAATGATGAAATCGGTAAATTAGCTACTATTTTTAATAAAATGATTTCTTCGTTACGTGAAGTAGTTGGTAATATTGGTGAGGAATCAAATTTATTGGCCAATTCTTCAGAGGAGCTGACTGCAAGTACTGCAGAGAATAAGCGAGCAACATCACAAATTGTTGATTCCATTCAAACACTTGCTGAGACGATTGATATGCAGGCAGAGACTGTTAGTGAAGGTAATAGTGCTGTACTGGAAATGTCATCATCTATTCAGCAAATTTCTGCAAAAGCAGGTGCAGTAAGTGATATGTCTAATAAAGCTATGGACGCTGTTATGATCGGTGATGAAACTATTCAAACAGCTGTTCAACAAATGACCATGATTCAAAATACTGTACAAGCACTAGAAAATACAGTGCAAACATTAGACAAGCGTTCTCACGAAATTGAGCACATTGTTGAGGCTATAACCCAAATTGCTGATCAAACGAACCTATTAGCTTTAAACGCAGCAATTGAAGCCGCACGTGCGGGTGAACAAGGAAAAGGCTTCGCGGTCGTAGCTGAAGAGGTACGAAAGCTAGCGGAACAATCCGCACAATCCACGCTGCAAATTAAGGGTATTATTTCACAGATTCAAGAAGATACAAATCTAGCAGTTGAATCAATGGCTGCTGGTTCAGCTGAGGTCGTTAAGGGGATTGATATAACAAACATGGCAGGAAAGTCATTTGAAGAGATTCGTACGAATGTACAAAGTGTAACCTCTGAAATAGGACATATTTCAGAAGCATCTAAAGTTATCTCTCAACACGCCAATCAAGTGACGATAGGGATTGAAAGTGTGCTTGAACAAACGAATGAAACTACAGCAAGTGCCCAAAATATTTCCGCTGCAACTGAGGAGCAACTTGCCTCTATGGAAGAAATCGCAGTATCAGCCGCTACTCTTGCTAAAATGTCTGAAAATCTTCAACAGACGATTCAACAATTCAAATATTAAGTTGAAACGAAAACTTTTTGATAAGTTTTTAATATAAAAAATTTCGCTAACTCCAGTAGAAAGCAAGTTGTATAAAACTTGTCATCTGCGGGAGTATAGCGAAATTTTTTGTCTATAAGTCCAATTTATTTCATCTTTTTAGCTTTCTCGGTATTCGCAAAATGCCATTTCGTAATGCAACGTAAAAATTCCTCACCTTGTTTTCGCCAAATGCGAGCTGCTAAGGCATCTACTTTTGCTGAAGCCCCCTTCAACAACTCTATCCCGGCAATCTCACTCAGTCGGTCCATTTCTTTTAAAAACGCCGCACGAGCTAATATCGATGCAGTTGCTACTGAAACATGTAATTGCTCGGCCTTCGTAGAAAATAGCACATCATCTCGAACAATATCTCGTTCATTTTTTAAATAATTGTAATACACGCCACGTTCCGCAAACTGATCTATCAAGATCTGTTCTGGTTTTTCGGGAGCCATTTTTGACAGTGTATTTTTAAGTGCCTTATTATGCATCATAGCTTTCATTTTACCTTGTGAGTAGCCTCGTGACTGTAATTCGTTGTATTTTTCATTGCGTAGTACAAGTACACTATGGACGCAAGCTGCACGTAAATCGGGTGCTATTTTACGCATGTAATCATCTGTTAGCATTTTGGAGTCTTTGACACCAAGTTCGTTAATAAGCGCAATTTTTGATGAAGGGACATATACGGCTGCAACTGTAATTGGACCAAAGTAATCGCCAGTACCTGTTTCATCTGAGCCTAGCACCGACATCGTAGCAAAACCTTCTGGCAGGGTGTCACCCTTTGCTCCAATCGATGATGTTTTCTGTGTGTTTGTTACTTCTACGCTTCCCCAGCGTGCAGCTTCTCGCTCAGCGCCTCCCCCTTGGAACATTAATTTTCCTGATTTGTACATCGTAATGGCTGTATCAGGGAGCTTTGCAGCAAAGATTACCCCTGGTGCTTTACGTTCTACAAAATGGTTTGCGTAGTAGGACATCACCTCTTTTTGTATATTTGTTGATATTGAAAGTACAATATTTGACATTTCCTCGTTCCTTTCTGTCCTCGTTGTTCACAATTTTATACCTTTCATGGTATGATAATAAATAGCTTTTTTGTGTAAGTTGCTCACAATCGGAAAAATCGTGAGCACAAAAATTAAAAAGGGGGGTGCGACTATGGGAAATCAAGAAAAGAATAAAATTTCTGTGGAAATATACGGTCATACTTATAAAATGGTCGGCTCTGAATCCATTGGACATATGCGACTTGTCGCTTCTATTGTTGATGACCGTATGCGCGAAATGAATGTACATAATCCCTCTCTTGATAGCACAAAGCTTGCCGTTCTTACAGCAGTAAATACCGTTCACGATTATTTACTATTAAAAGAACGAATGGAGCAACTAGAAGAAGAAGTGAAAAAATTAAAGGGTTGAAGTGAATGTTAGATCTAATCATATTAGCGGTACTATTAGCCGGGCTCATCGTTGGAGCAAAACGTGGTTTCATTGTACAGATGATGCATATCGTTAGCTTTATAGTTGCCCTAATTGTTGCGTATATCTATTATAAACCATTAGCACAAAAAATGGTGTTTTGGGTCCCGTATCCAGGGGTAACGGATTCAGGTAGTCTTGGAGTAGTCATTGATAGCCTGGATATAGACCGTACTTTTTACCGTGTCATTGCGTTTGCTGTTATATTCTTTGCGGTGAAAATTACAATGCAAATTGTGGCATCGATTTTTGATTTTATAGCGTATTTACCTGTATTAGGTACAGTGAATCGTTGGCTTGGAGCATTGTTAGGCATGATTGAAAACTATTTAATTATGTTTATCTTGCTTTACATTCTTGCTTTATTACCAGTTGATTCTATCCAAAGTTTAATGTCGAAGTCGTTGTTAAGTGGTCTCATTTTGGAGCATACCCCAATTATTACGAGCATGTTCCAAAACTGGTGGTATATTTATATGCAATAGCAAACTGTGCACTTCTCTCGGTTTTGAGGGAAGTGTTTTTACGATAGGAGGAATTCCCAATGAACAAAAAAACAATTATTCGCACATTAGAAAAGATTGCATTGTATATGGAATTACAAGGGGAAAATCCATTCAAAGTGTCGGCCTTTCGAAAAGCTGCTGCTGCACTCGAGGGCGACGAGCGCTCATTGAGTGAGATGGAGGATGTAACAAAGCTTAAAGGTATAGGTAAAGGTACAGCTGCTGTTATTGAGGATTTAATAACAAATGGTGAATCGAGCTTATTAAAAGAATTAGAGGACATTGTACCAAAAGGATTGCTGCCGTTATTAAAACTTCCAGGCTTAGGTGGTAAAAAAATAGCTAAGCTTCATCAAGAGTTAGGAATTGATTCTGCCGAAAGTTTAAAGGCAGCTTGTGAAGCTTGTAAAGTTCGTGAGCTAGCAGGCTTTGCGGCAAAAACTGAAGAAAAAATTTTAAAAGAACTTGCAAATTTATCGAATCGATCAGAACGTTTGCCGATTTGGCAGCTTGAGCCTGTTGTTTTACAAATTGAAGCGCTTCTAGGTAGTATGGAAGCAGTTGAGCGTTTTTCTGTTGCTGGAAGCTTCCGCCGTGCAGCAGAAACAAGTAAAGATATTGATTTTATTGTTGTAACGGAAGCAGTTGAGGCTGTACGTGAAAAGCTACTGAATGAGCTTTCTGTACAAGAAGTAGTAGCTGCTGGCGATACGAAGATTTCAGTTATTTTAGATTTAGAAGAGCCTGTAAGTGTAGATTTTCGATTAGTGAGAGATGTTGAATATGCAACGGCCTTACATCATTTCACAGGCTCAAAAGATCACAATGTCCGCATGCGTCAGATTGCAAAAGCCCGTGGTGAAAAGATTAGTGAATACGGTGTGGAACAAGCGGATGGCACTGTTTTAACGTTTAAGGATGAAGCGGAATTTTTTGCGCATTTTGATTTACCATTTATCCCACCTAGCTTGCGTACAGGAACAACGGAATTCGATAAAACGGATGACATTCAACATCTTGTGAAATTAGAAGATATTAAAGCAGATTTACATATGCATACGACGTGGTCTGATGGTGCATACTCTGTAGCTGAAATGGGCGAGGCATTAATAGCACGTGACTATCAATATAGCGTTATTACTGACCATTCACAATTTTTAAAAGTAGCAAATGGTTTAACGCCAGAGCGTTTAACAAAGCAACGTGTTGAAATTGAGGCATTTAATGAGGCACATCCAGATTTCCATTTATATGCGGGGACAGAAATGGACATTTTGCCAGATGGTTCACTCGATTTTGAAGATGATGTGCTGAGAGAGTTAGACTTCGTCATTGCCTCTATTCACTCTAGCTTTACACAATCGCAGGACAAAATTATGGCACGCTTACTGACAGCAATGCAAAATCCGTATGTTCATATGATTGCACATCCAACTGGCCGCATTATTGAGGATCGTACTGGCTATAATCCTGATATGGAGCAATTAATTGCTTGGGCGAAGGAATATGGTAAAATTTTAGAGTTAAATGCGAATCCATATCGTCTTGATTTATGTGTTGAGCATTTAGAAATGGCTTTAACAGCTGGCGTACCCGTAGCAATCAATACGGATGCCCACGATATTGCTCACTTACGCTTTATGGATATCGGGGTACGCTACGCAAACAGAGCATGGTTGAAAAAGGATATGATTGTGAATACATGGACGCGAGAACAATTTGAAGCGTTTATTCGACGAAATAAATAGGTTGAGGAGGTGTTCTCAGTGATTGCAGAACGCGCATTGAAAACACTAGAATATGATAAAGTACGTCAGCAAGTGGCTACATACTGTACTTCTTCAATCGGTAAATCTGCCGTTGATGAACTTGTACCACAGACAGACTATGAAAAGGTTGTTCAATTATTAGAAGAAATGGACGAAGGACTATCCATTTTACGTGTTAAAGGCAATGTACCAATGGGTGGGATTTTTGATGTACGACCAGCTGCAAGGCGTGCACAAATCGGGGGCATGCTTTCAGCGGTAGAATTAATGGAAGTATCAAGTACGATTCGAGCAAGTAGAATTCTTCGTAATTTTATTGAAGATATAGAATCAGAAGAAGTGATTAATATTCCTCATTTCATCGCCAAAAAGGAAGCAATGCCTGTTTTGACGGGCTTGCAGCATGAAATCAATAACTGTATTGATGAAAACGGCTCAGTGCTAGACTCTGCAAGCCAAACGTTGCGATTGATTCGCCAATCTTTGCGCGCTGAGGAAGCTAAAGTACGATCTAAGCTAGAAAGCCTTACACGCGGGAGCAATGCTTCAAAAATGCTCTCAGATACACTTGTAACGATTCGAAATGATCGCTTCGTTATCCCTGTTAAGCAAGAATACCGTCATCATTATGGTGGAATTGTGCATGATCAATCATCTTCTGGTCAGACATTATTTATCGAGCCAGATTCGGTTGTTCAAGCGAATAATGAAATTCATCGCTTAAAAATGAAAGAGCAAGCTGAAGTTGAACGCATTTTACTTACATTAAGTGCGATGGTAGAGGAAGTAGCTCCAGATCTATTTAACTTAGTAAAAGTACTAGGCGAGATTGACGTCATTTTAGCTAAAGGTAAGTACGGTCAAGCGAACAAATGTACAATGCCTAAAATGAATAACGATGGCTACATTCGACTTGTGCGTGCACGTCATCCGCTATTACCGATTGAAACGGCCGTTGCTAACGATATTGAATTCGGGAAAGATATAACGGCAATTGTCATTACAGGACCAAACACTGGTGGTAAAACTGTCACGTTAAAAACAGTTGGATTGTGTACATTAATGGCACAGGCTGGCTTACCAGTGCCTGCACTTGATGGTTCAGAGCTTGCTGTTTTCAAACAGCTTTTCGCGGATATTGGAGATGAACAGTCAATTGAGCAATCACTGTCAACATTCTCTTCCCATATGGTCAACATAGTAGATATCTTACAAAAATTTGATGACGAATCACTCGTACTATTTGATGAATTAGGTGCCGGTACAGATCCTCAGGAAGGGGCGGCTCTGGCCATCTCCATTTTAGATGAAGTACATGGTCGCGGTGCCCGCGTGATGGCAACGACGCACTATCCTGAGCTAAAAGCATACGGCTATAATCGTCCAGGAGTAGCAAATGCGAGTGTAGAGTTCGATATCGAGACATTGAGCCCAACATATCGTCTACTAATCGGAGTACCAGGCCGCTCTAATGCATTTGAAATTTCAAGTCGTCTAGGTTTACCTGAGTCGATTATAGACCGTGCGAAAAGCTTTACAGGTACAGATCGCCATGAGGTGGAGTCCATGATTGCTTCGCTTGAAGAAACTCGTCGCCAATCAGAAGATGATGCAGAACGCTCACATGAATTAATGATAGAATCTGAAGCCTTACGCAAAGAGCTACAAGGGAAACTACAAGCTTACGAAGACCGCAAAGAGGCACTCGATAAAAAAGCGAAAGAAAAAGCACGTAAAATTGTTGATGAAGCAAAGAGAGAAGCA
The DNA here is from genome assembly GCF_050280125.1 of Lysinibacillus sp. NPDC093692. Classification (NCBI taxonomy): domain Bacteria; kingdom Bacillati; phylum Bacillota; class Bacilli; order Caryophanales; family Bacillaceae; genus Lysinibacillus; species Lysinibacillus sp. NPDC093692. The sequence continues at coordinate 34,376 of NZ_JBNNUW010000005.1, read as the reverse complement.
GAATCAATTATTGCGGAGCTTCGAGAAATGCGCAAAAATGCAGACCAAGTTGTTAAGGAGCATGAACTCATCGAAGCTCGTAAACGATTGGAAGAAGTTACACCGCTTGAAAACAACAAAGTGTTGAAAAAAGCAGCACAAGTAAAGGCCCGTACACAAAACTTAGTTGTCGGGGACGAGGTAAAGGTGTTAAGCTATGGACAACGGGGAACATTGCTCGAAAGAGTATCGAATTCCGAATGGGTTGTCCAAATGGGCATTTTGAAAATGAAAATCGCAGATAGTGACCTAGAGTACATTAAACCAGAAAAAGAACCTGTGCAACGTATGGCTGGTGTAAAAAATCGCAGCAACCATGTAAAATTAGAATTAGATTTACGCGGCGAACGATATGAAGATGCCATTTTACGTACAGAAAAATATATTGATGATGCCTTGCTTGCTAACTATGGGCGTGTATCAATTATTCATGGTGTCGGTACAGGTGCACTACGTCAAGGAATTCAAAGCTATTTGAAAAAGCATAAGCGTGTAAAATCCTTCCGTTTTGGTGAAGCCGGCGAGGGGGGCTTAGGCGTCACAGTTGTGGAATTGAAATAAGCTGTAAAGGGGACGGAGAAAATGCTGAATTCTAGCTTTTGGCGATATCCAATTATCGAAACGGCAGGATATTTTAGTGTTGTCGTATTGTGTTTAGTCGTCTCGATGGCATTGTTCGAAGTCGTTACGAAATATAAAAATTGGGAAGAAATTAAAAAAGGTAATATCGCTGTGGCACTCGCAACAGGTGGGAAAATACTAGGAATCTGTAATATTTTTCGCTTTTCCATTGCGCGCCATAGCACTTTAAGTGAAATGATTGGCTGGGGCCTTTTTGGTTTTACATTACTAATTGTTGCATATTTCTTATTTGAATTTATGACACCACGTTTTAATGTCGATGAAGAAATCGCAAATGACAATCGCTCAGTCGGCTTCATTTCCTTTACCATTTCAGTCGGTCTATCGTTTGTTATTGGGGCAAGTATTGCATAGGAGTGTAATGACATGGAAAAATTAGCAAAAGTACTAATCGTTGTCTGCATCGCATTTTTGGCAGTCGGTGTCTATTATATGATGACCGTTTAAACAAAAAACGCATCCTTTTATGAGGATGCGTTTTTTATATTGATAGGGTGAAGAGAAGAACTGCTGCTCGGTTGTCTAGATACGGAAAGAAGAGCCGGGGCGACGGAAAGAAGAGCTATGGTGACGGAAAGAAGAGCTGGGGCGATGGAAAGAAGAGCCAGGGCGACGGAAAGAAGTTGGGGTGACGGAAAGAAAAGCCGGGGTGACGGAAAGAAGAGCTAGGGTGACGTAAAGAAGAGCCGTGGTGAAGGATAGAACAGCCAAAATCGTGGATAGAACAGTCAAAATCGTGGATAGAACCGTCAAAGCAACGGAAAGAAAAGCCACAGCGATAAGTACTTACTTCTAAATGTCTAGAGTAGCTTCGAAAACTGCTTAGATGAGTTAAGAACTGCACAGGTCCGGAGAGGAAGCGGTCAGTTGAGTGTGTCATCGCATTAATAAATAATACCCCCGAAAAAATCATAAGTTACATCAACCTCATATCAAACCATCGCAGAATACTACTAACATCTATTAAGTTTCCTTCATCTATCTAAAAAGTTAGCAATAAAAAATTATTTTTCGAATATAGAAATATGAACTCAGTCTTGAGTATAAAAAAAGTAAGAGTGAATGAGTATTCATAAAGCGCATTGATCCAAACCCCAAGAAATACAGTTATATAAATGTTGTTAAATGCATAATAATTAATCGTAAATGCATTTATTTTCTATTTTATGTTTGAAAGAGTATTTCTTTTTCATTATAATTAAAATAAGAGTTTACAAAGTTTGGAACAAAGGGGAGAGGACGTATGACAACAAAACCATGGCTATCAAATTATCCTGAAGAAGTACCATCGTCTTTAACGTTTGAGGAAATTCCTGTGCAAGAGTTTTTGACACGCGCCTATAAAAAGAATCCATCCAAAGTTGCGATTCATTTTATGGGAAAGGATTTGACGTATACTGAGTTATATGAGTCAGCGCTTAGGTTCGCAAACTATTTACAAGCCCTTGGGGTGGAAAAGGGAGATCGAGTAGCGATTATGCTACCAAACTCACCACAAAGTGTAATCGCTTACTACGGGGCAATGTATGCTGGAGCGATTGTCGTACAAACAAATCCACTTTATACTGAGCGTGAACTTCAATATCAAATGGCTGATTCAGGTGCGAAAGTAATTTTATTGATGGATATTTTGTATCCACGTGTTATGAAAATTATCAAAGAAACTGCGCTTGAAAATGTAATTGTCACAGCTATTAAAGATTATTTGCCATTTCCTAAAAATTTGGTCTATCCATATATTCAAAAAAAGCAGTACGGTTTTAGTGTCAAGGTTGAACATAGTGGTCAAAATCATTTATTCACAGAAATTATGCGCTCCGCTCCTATCAAAATGATTGATATTCCATTTGATTTTGAAGAGGACATTGCACTGCTTCAATATACAGGTGGAACGACTGGCTTTCCTAAGGGTGTGATGCTAACCCACAAAAACTTAATTGCTAATACAATGATGTGTGATACATGGATGTATAAATGTATACATGGAGAGGAAACCATTATGGGCATCCTACCATTCTTCCATGTCTATGGTATGACTACTGTTATGTTATTATCCGTTTTCACGCAAAATAGAATGGTGTTATTACCAAAGTTTGATGCAGAGACAGCGTTGAAAACGATAGATAAGCAAAAACCGACTCTTTTCCCAGGTGCACCGACCTTATATATTGGTCTATTAAATCACCCGGATATTGCAAAGTATGACTTATCGTCTATAAAAGCATGCTTAAGTGGTTCTGCTTCATTGCCAGTAGAGGTGCAAGAGAAATTTGAAGCGGCAACAGGGGGAAAGCTTGTAGAAGGATATGGGTTAACAGAAACTTCTCCTGTCACACATGCTACACCTATTTGGGGAAAGCGTGTCATGGGCTCAATTGGTTTACCTTGGCCAAATACGGATTCAGTAATTTTACGTACAGGGGATACAGAGGTGCTTCCAGTCGGTGAGGTAGGAGAAATAGCTGTAAAGGGACCACAGGTTATGAAAGGTTATTGGAATCGCCCTGAAGATACGGCAGCGTCGTTCGTAGATGGCTGGTTTTTAACAGGCGATTTAGGCTATATGGACGAGGGAGGCTATTTCTATGTAGTTGACCGTAAAAAAGATATCATTATCGCAGGTGGCTTTAATATTTACCCTCGTGAGGTAGAGGAAGTACTATATGAGCGAGAGGAAATCCAAGAGTGTGTCGTTGCGGGCATACCAGACCCGTATCGTGGAGAAACAGTAAAAGCTTATATTGTTTTAAAAGAAGGATATTCGATTACGGAAGACGAATTAAATAAATATTGCCGTCAAAACTTAGCCTCTTTCAAAGTTCCGCGCTATTATGAGTTTAGAGATGAGCTACCGAAAACGGCTGTTGGGAAAATTTTACGTCGCTCGTTAGTAGACGAAGAAAAAACAAAATTGGTGAATAAAGAAGCAAAATAAATACGTGGTAAAGTATTGACAAGCAAAGTTGTAAATTATAATATGAAAATATGAATGAATGACCATTCATATTTTCATGTTTTTTTAGGTTAACACGTCACATCCTTCACAATACATCAGCATGAATGGGACGTGTGCAAGTTTTTTTAGGTGGTGATATAAAAGTGAAACGTGATAAGCCAAAGTATAAGCAAATTATTGATGCAGCTGTCATCGTTATTGCAGAAAATGGGTATCACCAAGCACAGGTATCGAAGATTGCTAAACAGGCAGGGGTGGCCGATGGAACAATCTATTTATATTTTAAAAATAAAGAAGATATATTAATTTCTGTCTTTAATGAAAAAATGGCTGTTTTTGTAGAGTCATTACAAGATATAATAGAAAATGGAAGTACGTCTAAGGACAAACTTTCACGAATGATCGCAAATCATTTTAATGTTCTAGCGACTGATCGATATCTAGCAACCGTCACACAATTGGAACTACGACAATCGAATAAAGATTTACGACTAAAGATTAATTCGGTGTTAAGAGAGTATTTAAAATTACTGGATCAAATTTTAATCGAAGGTATGCTATCAGGTGAGTTCAATCAAACGATGGATGTGCGCTTGGCGCGTCAAATGGTGTTTGGAACCATTGACGAAACCATTACGTCGTGGGTCATGAATGAATATCGATATGATTTGATAGAACAGGTTCCAAAAGTTCAGGCATTAATCTTGAACGGTATTAAAGCTTAAAAGGATGTGGAGAAATGGAATTTCTAAGTTGGAAAGCAGAGGATGGAGTAGCGATTATTACAATTGCACGCCCACCAGCAAACGCATTATCTCGCGGAATCATCGCCGAAGTAAATGCTGTGCTAGATGAAGTAGAAAATGATGACACTGTACGTGTCCTTGTACTTCATGGCGAAGGTCGTTTCTTCTCAGCAGGTGCAGATATTAAAGAGTTTACAGAGGTTGTTTCTGGTGATGAATTTTCAAAGCTAGCGAGCAATGGTCAACAAGTTTTTGAACGAGTTGAAACGTTCTCTAAACCTATTATTGCTGCAATTCATGGCGCTGCACTAGGCGGGGGACTTGAACTAGCGATGAGTTGTCATCTGCGCTTTGTGACAGAATCTGCGAAATTAGGACTACCTGAATTACAATTAGGTCTTATTCCAGGTTTTGGGGGTACACAACGTCTACCACGATATGTAGGAGTTGCAAAAGCTGCAGAAATGATGTTCACAAGTGAGCCGATTTCTGGTACAGAAGCTGTACAATGGGGTTTAGCAAATCGTGCATTTACAGATGAAGCATTATTAGAAGAAACGTTAAAGGTAGCAAAGAAAATTGCGAAGAAGAGTCCGGTTGCTTTAAAAGCAGTTATTCAAACATTGCAATATGCAAAGCATGCTTCATTCTATGAAGGGATTGAGGCGGAAGCAAAATCCTTTGGTACAGTATTCGTTTCGGAAGATGCAAAAGAGGGAATTCAAGCATTTATTGCAAAACGCGAGCCTGTGTTTACTGGTAAATAATATTCCATCAGTGTCGATAGCGACTTGAAAGAGTGTTATCGACGTTATCGACACTGAAAATATATAATATTTATAAGTTTACTTAGAAATAAAAATCGTTTCAGGGGGTATGGATATATGAATATTTTTGCATTAATTAAACGTACGTTTGATACAGAAGAAAAAATCGTTGTGTCGGGTGGTAAAATCCAAGAGGATGGCGCAGAATTCATCATCAATCCTTACGATGAATATGCCATTGAAGAAGCTATTCAAGTACGAGACGCTGCTGGCGGTAAAGTAACAGTTGTTTCAATTGGTGGCGAAGATGCAGAGAAGCAATTACGCACAGCTCTTGCAATGGGTGCTGATGAAGCGGTTCTGATTAATACAGAAGACGATTTAGATGAACTAGATCAAAATGCAGCTGCATATATTTTAGCTGAATATTTAAAAGATAAAGACGCTGATTTAATTTTATCAGGAAACGTTGCAATTGACGGAGGCTCTGGTCAAGTAGGACCCCGTGTTGCAGATTTACTAGGCATTAACTATGTTACAACAATTACAAAGCTTGAAATTGATGGCACATCTGCGAAAATTGTACGTGATATTGAAGGTGACTCAGAAGTGATCGAGACATCTTTACCACTTTTAGTAACAGCTCAGCAAGGTTTAAACGAGCCGCGTTACCCATCTTTACCAGGGATTATGAAAGCAAAGAAGAAACCGCTTGCAGAACTTGAGTTAGATGATTTAGATATCGATGAAGATGATGTAGAAGTTAAGGTAGAAACAGTTGATATTTTCTTACCAGCTCAAAAGGCAGCAGGTCGTGTTCTTGAGGGCGAACTTTCAGCTCAAGTAAAAGAGCTAGTAAACCTACTTCATACAGAGGCAAAAGTAGTTTAAGTCATCTGATGACACAAATCGAATCTTAAAGGGTAACGGAGGGAATATACTATGTCAAAAAAAGTATTAGTATTAGGTGAAGTTCGTGAAGGAAGCTTACGTAATGTTTCTTTCGAAGCAATTGCGGCTGCAAAGCAAATCGCTGATGGCGGTGAGGTTGTTGGTGTTCTTTTAGGAGATGCCGTAGCAGGTTTAACAGGTCCATTATTTGAATATGGTGCTGACCGTGTTGTAACGGTGGAGCATCCACATTTAAAACAATATACATCTGATGGCTATGGTCAAGCTTTATTAGCTGTAATTGAGGAAGAAAAGCCAGCAGGTATCGTGTTTGGTCATACTGCAAACGGTAAAGATTTATCACCGAAAATTGCCAGTAAATTACAAGCAGGTCTTGTATCTGATGTAACGTCTATGGAAGGTACTGGTGATGATGTTGTATTCATCCGTCCAATTTACTCTGGTAAAGCTTTTGAAAAAGTGAAAGTAAAAGACGGCATAGTTTTAGCTTCAGTTCGTCCAAATAATATTGCGCCATTAGAAAAAGTAGCAGGAAAATCTGGTGACATCACTTCTCTTACTGTAGATATTACAAACCTTCGTACAATTATTAAAGAGGTTGTACGTAAATCTTCTGAGGGTGTCGATCTTTCAGAGGCAAAAGTTGTTGTAGCAGGTGGTCGTGGCGTAAAGTCTGAGGATGGCTTTGAACCATTAAAAGAGCTAGCGGATTTACTTGGTGGTGCAGTTGGAGCTTCACGTGGAGCATGTGATGCTGAATATTGTGACTACTCACTTCAAATTGGTCAAACAGGTAAGGTAGTAACACCGGACCTTTACATTGCAGCAGGTATTTCTGGAGCAATTCAGCATTTAGCGGGAATGTCAAATTCAAAAGTAATCGTTGCTATTAATAAGGATCCAGAGGCAAATATTTTCAAAGTTGCGGACTACGGTATCGTAGGCGATTTATTTGAAGTAGTGCCTCTTCTAATCGAAGAATTTAAAGCGTTAAAAGTGAACGCATAATAAATGTGCAGGGAGGATGTATCTTCCCTGCTTTTTTTGTTGAATTTTTCGACTTTTTAAAGTTATTGCAAAATAAAATGTTGACATAATTAATTTTAGAACGTATAGTGATGAATATTAATTTAACTTATTTCAGCGGATCAAACACTCAGTGAAATAAGTTAAAGCCTCCGGCGGATGTCACGGAATCATGCCGAGGCATAATTGATTTTTATTCAAAAGAAACGCAAAGATTAGGAGTAGTAAAAGCTCATTATTTGGTGAAGAGAGCTGCGGGTTGGTGCAACGCAGTCCAATAAGACTTTGAACTTGCCTATGAGCGGTAAGATAAATAGAATTTGCAGAATATTCTATTTGTTGGACGGTTAACCTTCGTTACTAGGTTTTTAAGTAGGGTTCTAAAAGAACCAATTAGAGTGGTACCGCGGTTTGCTTATGGCATATCGTCTCTTCTTTCATTTATTAATGAAGGAACAGACGATATGCCTTTTTTTGTCTAGGCTAAACGCTACATCCTCGAGGTCGCTTCGATCCCTCGGGAAAAAGTGGAGGAGCGCTTACTTTTGCTTCGGGCTCTCCAGCGCTTGTCGGATGTAAACGAGCGCTATAGCGCATTTGTTGATTTTAGGAGGTAAGGAAATGGAAAACGACAATCAGAAATTAAAAAGAACGATGACCTCACGGCATATTACGATGATGGCTTTAGGTGGTGCCATTGGTGCAGGGTTATTTAAAGGAAGTAGTGCAGCTATTGATATGGCAGGGCCATCAGTACTTATTGCGTACTTAATTGGTGGGATTATCCTGCTGTTTGTTATGCAAGGTTTAGCAGAAATGGCAGTCCGTAATAGCGAAGCCAGAACATTTAGAGATCTAGTGCAAGCTGTTTTAGGAAAGTTTCCAGCTTATTTCCTAGATTGGATCTATTGGAAAATGTGGGTGTTGAATATTGCTGCAGAATCTATAGTTGCGGCCATTTTTATTCAATATTGGTTGCCAGATTACCCGATTTGGATACTTGCATTATCTGTTTCGGTGTTAGTTACAGCCGTAAACTTGTTATCAGTGAAAGTCTTTGCTGAAACTGAATATTGGCTGGCGTTAATTAAAATTACCGTTATTGTGGTGTTCATTATAGCGGGATTAATTTTATTGCTTGTTACTTTTGGTAATCATACAGCTGTTGGCTTTTCTAATTTAACGGAACATGGTGGTTTCTTCCCGAACGGATCAATGGGATTGATTTCTGCAATGCTTGTAGTTATTTACTCTTATGGTGGTACTGAAATTATTGGTATTACACTAGCTGAAACGAAAAATCCTGAAAAAGTAGTGCCAAAAGCTGTTCGCAGTACATTAGTACGTATTGTAACTTTTTATTTAGTTCCTTTCTTTATTATCGTTAGCTTGATTCCTTGGAATGAAGTAAATGGGGTGCCGGAAAGTCCGTTTGTGATGGTCTTTAAAATGGTTGGGATTCCTGGTGCTGACCATATTATGAACGCTGTAGTTATACTCGCAATTATTTCGTCAATGAACTCGGGGCTTTATGGTTCATCGCGAGTTCTGTATACACAAGCTGTAGACGGGCGTGTTCCTAAAATCTTTGCATATTTATCAAAAAGAAAAGTTCCGGTATATGCCATATTAATGTGTACCTTCGCTTTATATGTAGCTGTAATATTTTCTTTATTTGCGGGAAGCAGAACTTTTGATTTCCTAATGGGTTCACTTGGATATACCGTGTTATTTATTTGGCTAATTATTGCGATTGCACATCTGAAATCGCGTAAAAAACAGCCAGAAAAAACAAGTACCTATGCAGTAAAATTGTTCCCTTACACAACTTGGATAGCTATTATTGCGTTAAGTGCGATTCTAATTGGTATTATTTTTACAACATCTATTATCATAACAGGTATTACTTTAGCTATTTATCTCTTTATTACGTTAACCTATGTCTTTAAAGGTCGTTTTCAAGAAAATTAGGCTACACTAAAAATGAACTTAATGTCTTATTCGACCTAAATTTTCATAAATTAAGCATACTAGGCAGATTGTTCGCTCAAGAGAATTTATCCATGCTATACTACAAACATAGTAAGTTTAAGGAGGATTTCAAATGGCAATTGTACATGCAACAGATGCAACTTTCCAAGATGATATTAAAGAAGGGTTAGTACTAGTAGACTTTTGGGCTGCTTGGTGCGGACCTTGTAAAATGATTGGACCAGTTCTTGAAGAAATGGATGCTGCAGGTAGTGCGGCTAAAATTGTAAAAGTAGATGTAGATAACAACCAAGGTACTGCAGCGCAATACCAAATTATGTCTATCCCATCTTTATTACTTTTCAAAGACGGTGAATTAGTAGACAAAACTGTTGGTTTCCAACCAAAAGAAGCGTTAGAAGCATTTATCGCAAAACACGCTTAATCTATTAGAAAAAAAGAGTCGAGCCATCAATAGATGTGCTTGGCTTTTTTTCGTTATATAATAAAGGGAGAGCTATGGATAGGCAATGTGGTGTGCAAAGCTCTATAAAAAGGAACGAAAGCTAGTTTTAACAAAAAGGGGGGCAGGTAGGCGATGAATGATTTAATTAAACGAAAGCTTGAAATTTTACCAGATCAGCCTGGCTGCTATTTGATGAAAGATCGACAAGGTACTATTATTTATGTCGGGAAAGCAAAAGTGCTGAAAAATCGAGTACGCTCGTATTTTACTGGTACGCATGAAGGGAAAACACAGAGACTTGTAAGCGAAATAGAAGATTTTGAGTACATTGTGACATCCTCCAATATCGAGGCATTAATTTTAGAACTTAATCTTATAAAACTACATGACCCGAAATACAATGTTATGTTGACGGATGATAAAACGTATCCGTATTTAAAAATTACAAATGAAAAACATCCACGACTTATTACAACACGAAAAGTGAAAAAGGATAAGGCAAAGTATTTTGGTCCCTATCCAAATGCGTATGCAGCAAGTGAGACGAAAAAGCTGCTAGATCGTTTATATCCTCTTCGAAAATGTGTACAACTTCCTTCAAAGGTTTGTTTATATTATCACATGGGGCAATGTCTAGCTCCTTGTGTGAAAGAGATTGATGTTGACACTTACAACGATATGATTGAAGATATGACAAAATTTTTAAATGGTGGGGTTGAAGAAGTAAAAAAAGAGCTAGAGGTAAAGATGCTAGCGGCCGCAGAAAATTTAGAGTTTGAACGTGCAAAGGAATTTCGCGATCAAATTGCACATATTGATACAGTCATGCAAAAGCAAAAAATTGTATCAAGTGATACAACTAACCGCGATGTATTTGGTTATGCAGTCGAGAAGGGCTGGATGTGTGTGCAAGTTTTCTTTGTCCGTCAAGGAAAGCTCATTGAGCGAGATGTCTCGATATTTCCGATTTATCAAGAGGCAGAAGAGGAATTTTTAACGTTCGTTGGGCGCTTTTATGACAAGCTAGAGCATATCAAGCCTAAAGAAATTTTTATCCCACAATCTATTGATGCGGATATTTTAACGGAATTATTAGAAGTGAAGGTACTAACACCAAAACGTGGGCAAAAAAAAGAGCTTGTTGATTTAGCGATTAAAAATGCTGAAATTGCTGTTGCAGCGAAGTTCCAGCTTATTGAACGTCAGGAAGAACGAACAATAGGAGCATGTGAGGCGCTCGGTGAAGCTATGGGCATTTCTGTGCCTTTACGGATCGAATCTTTCGATAATAGTCATATGCATGGAACAGATGCTGTATCTGCAATGGTTGTATTTATCGATGGTAAACCTGCAAAGAAGGAGTATCGAAAATACAAAACACGTACAGCTGCTAAGCACGATGATTACGGGGCAATGCAGGAAGTGATCCGTCGTCGCTATACACGAGTATTAAAGGAAGGTCTACCTTTACCAGATTTAGTACTAATTGATGGCGGGAAGGGGCAAATGGAAGTCGCGCGGGAAGTATTAGAGGATGAGCTCGACCTTGTCATTCCAATTGCCGGATTAGCAAAAGATGACAAGCATAATACGTCTCAGCTTCTATTTGGTGATCCACCTGAAGTAATTGCATTAAAGCGCACAAGTGATGGCTTCTATTTACTGCAACGAATTCAAGACGAAGTACACCGCTTTGCTATTACTTTCTTACGACAGCAGCACGAGAAGCATGCTATACAATCTGTCCTCGATCAAATAGAGGGAGTTGGTCCAAAGCGAAAACAGCAATTACTTAAGCATTTTGGCTCTGTCAAAAAAATTCGTGAGGCAAGTGTGCAAGCATTACAGGAAGCGGGGATGCCAGCAAGTCTAGCTAGTAATATCCACACTTATTTTCATTCAGAAGAAAACACTACATCCGAAGGGTAAGTGAGATGAATGTAGATGGAATTCCTTTTCGGTGGGTGTCCAAACGCCTGTACCTGTCACTACGCTTTCGGTACCAAAGACATTTGCTGAATGAAAATAGAGCCTCCGGTGGATCTCACGGAATCGGAAAAGAGTTCACAGGGGATGTTAGCCTAAAACCATCGCATCCGTGCGATAACGGTTAACTGACCTTCATCGGTAAAAACGCCACGTCCTGTGGCATTACCGAAATGACCGACAACCTGTCGGCCCTCGTGTTGTTGCTGTCGCTACGCTTTCGCACAGACAAAAACATGTTGCTGTCGCTACGCTTTCGCACAGACAAAAACATGTTGCTGTCGCTACGCTTTCGCACAAAAAACATCTGCAGGCCTAAGCACAAAGCCGATTTCAGACGCATTGTTTATCTGTAGCGGAAGCAAAGTCGTAGCTACAATTACGCCAAGGCGAAATTGATTTTATACAAGAGACATTGTCAAAGGATTAGACGTATGCTAAGGTTTGTATATAACATAGCTATTCAATATAGCAATGTCATACACAGCATCTTAGTTTTCAAGTAGTTTCTACTTATTAAATTGGAAATTTCTTCGCTAAGATTCAATTAAATACAATCACTTTTTAGTGATGATAGAGGTGCAAGGTTCAAGAGTAGTACATACGAGGACGAACAAGTCCAGTGAAAATGTATGAAAGGGGAACTTGCCGAAGTGGAGCATCGTTGTTTCCGATGTTGTGCTGGTTTTACATTTAAGAGATGTAAGACTGTCGATTCTAAACGTTTCGGAGAGCTATCACACATGCGCAAGTTACTTTTATTGTACATGTTATAGGCAGCTTTCACGTTATGTGAGAGCTGCCTTTTTAGATTCCTCGAAACAACATTTTTTCAAGGCTGTTACTCTTACCTAAGAGTTGAAGGGTGTTATTTGCTTTTGCGATGTTTTTTGTGAAAAGCTGCAAAATTATAGCTACTTTATAATCAGCGAAATGATTAAATACGAAGGAGAATGAAGATGGAGAGAATTGTGATGAAATTTGGTGGTGCTGCATTAGCATCATCTGAACACATTCAAGATGTTGCAAAAAAGGTGATTGCACAAAAGGAAAGTGGTTTTGATATTGTCGTTGTCACTACAGGAATGAGAGGGACGTCTAAAGAATTAGCAAAGATGGCTTGTAATCTATCAGACAATGCGTCTAAACGTGAACTAGACGTACTATTGTCAACAAGCTCACAACTATTATGTGCATTAGTGGCAATTGCTTTGCAGGAAGAAGGTTATGATGCAGTGTCATTAACAGGCTGGCAGGCAGGTATTCAAACCGATGAGGTGTATGGTAATGCACGAATTGATGGGCTAGAAGCTAGTCGAATAGAAGAGTATTTTACTCAGGGAAAAATCGTCGTCGTTGCAGGGGGACAGGGAATCAATAATTCACGGAATATTACGACGCTTGGTAAAGGTGGTGCGGAGACGACGGCTTTAGCTATTGCTGCAGCTTTAGAGGCGGAGCGCGTAGATATTTATACGAATGTGGATGGAGTTTATACAGCTGATCCAAGTCAGGTTGCTGGGGCACAAAAGTTAAAAGAAATTTCCTATGATGAAATGCTAGAGCTATCAAACTTAGGATCACAAATTTTACACCCACGGGCTGTAGAAATAGCAAAGAAGTTTCAAATCCCAGTTACCATTCGGTCAAGCGAAAAAGATACAGAAGGTACTTTATTGAAGGAGGAAGTTGAAATGGAGAAAAATTTAATTGTCCGTGGTGTTGCCTATGAGTCAGACGTTATTCGCCTCACGGTAGGGTATGATGCTTATTCTAAAGCTTCGTTAGCAGATATATTCACAATACTTGCAGAAAATCGCATAAACGTTGATATAATCGTACAAGCAATAATTGATGGCTTAAAGCTGACTGTATCATTTACTATTTTAAAAGAGGAGTTCGCTGATGCATTACGTGTCCTAGAAGATAGTAAAGTATCACTAGGGTTTAGTTTTGCTGATTTTGAAATCGGTTTAGCGAAAGTTTCTATTATTGGTTCAGGAATGGCATCTAATCCGGGGGTGGCTGCCCGTATGTTTGATCGTTTACGCCGTGAAGATATCCCTGTAAAAATGGTAAGTACTTCTGAAATAAAAGTGTCTGTCGTTGTTCCTCAGGACGAAATGATTCGTGCAGCAAATGCATTACATGACGAATTTAACCTCTTTCAGCAAATGTCTCCGAAAGCGTAGCGACAGGTACAGAAATCTCCTTTAAGTCACTTTTTAGAGGGTATCCAAACATTTGCTGAAATAAAGGAACTCAGTCTAAGAACGCCACGTCCTGTGGCATTACCGAAATGACCGACATCGTGTCGGCCCTCGTGTTGCTGACGCTACGTTAGCACTGCGCTTCCGCACAAAAAACATCTGCTGGCCTAAGCTCAAAACCGATTCCGGACGCAATTATTCCGAGGCATAATTGATTTTAGAACAAGCGCTTTACATATAATATTGAATAGGATGTGTCATTAAATGGCACATCTTTTTTTGTTTACATTAATTTCATACTTTATCTAATTTTATTATTATATAATAAAATGTGACATGTTTTTCCAAGGGGAAGGTGGGAGTTAATATGGTGTTATTCGGTTTGTTTCAAAAGCCAGTGGATGAAAGCGTTGAGCAACACAACGATTTAGAAATACAAATATTAAAAAAGCGAATTCTGGAATTAGAACTTGAGCAGGACAGTATTGATGTGAAAAATGCGATTTTAGACTTTGTACTTGCACATATGAAGTTAATAAATTTTCAAACGGCTTTAAAGGTTCAAAATGTCTCAGCAAGTGTAGGGGATATTTCAGCAATGAGTGAAGAAATGTCGTCAAATACAGAAGAGATACTTGCAGTTGAGCAAAATGTTAATGCAAACATTCAAGAAATCAAACAACATTCAATACTCCTTGTAGAGGAAATGGAATCGTCCATTACAAAAGGTGAACTGGTTCAGGAGTTGCTGTCTAAAGGAGCTCATTCAACAGAGCAGTTGTATAATGAAATAACTAAAATGGATGAAATCGGAAAAGGTGTAACTGGGATTGCTGATCAAACACAACTACTATCCTTAAATGCCTCTATAGAAGCTGCACGTGCTGGTGAGCATGGAAAAGGATTTAATGTTGTTGCGATGGAGGTAGGGAAGTTAGCTAACAGCTCGAAAGGTTCATTGCAAGAAATGACGAAGATTCGATCAGTCATTGATAAGAAATTACATAATACAATAACAAATATCAAAGAAGTCGAACATTATTTAACGGACTTTTTAAGTATCATGAAGAACAATATTACTAATTTGACTGTAACAAGTAAAAATATTGAAGAAACAGCACATGGCATTGATCAAATAACAGTCGCATCAGAAGGAAATGTAATAGCTGTAGGACGTTTAGCAGAAACAACGACGGAATTATCTCATACTAGTGATTTCTCGGATATAATACAAAATCAAGTATCTGAAATGCTAAAAGTTATCGCCCCTACAATCCGTAAGCCCAAAGAGCAAACGGTAGTTAGCCAATTGGCAGCAAGGTTAATGGATCATGCAAGCTTTTTAAGAAATGCTATACAAAAGGCTGGCCATAAAGAAATTATAAAAACGCATCATGAATGTAAGTTTGGGGAATGGTATTATGGCCATTTTGAAGAATATCGGAATTTACCAGAATATCTTCATATAGAACAACCTCATGAATTAGTACATATAGCTGCACAAAAATTAGTGAATGAACTGTCAATCAAAAACTTAGAGGAAATGATTCAATACTCACTAAATATTTTAGAAGCGTTTATTTCGTTAATAGATGTACTTTTAAAAGAAAGACATGCCCTGTTATAAATATTAAAAGGATTGTCATCCATAAATTTGGAATGACAATCCTTTTCGTTTTATTCTGAAGGAACGGTGTTCATGATTCGTTCCTTGACGTCCCATTTAACTGTAAATGTAACGTTCTGTTGCTTTTCACGTTTTTCATCATAGCATTCGGTTAAGTAACCTTTTGCTTGCTGGATTTGTTCAGCTATAAATCCTGCCTCGAGTCTAAAGCTACGAAGACCGATTTGTAACAGTTCTGGATCATTTGTCAACTGGAATGTACGTCCATCCTTCGATTCCTTGACAAGCTCTAAATTACCCCAGCAGGCATCTGCGAAAAATGCGATAAGTTCATCTTGACTTTTACATGGGAACTTCCGTGCTAGGTCTTTTCCTGCCCAGTAAAGAACATCACCTTCATGTTTACCAAGAATGGAAGATAAAATATAATCGCGAATTATCTCATAGCCAAAAGCTGAGATTGTAGGTGATGAAGTGTTTAACATTTAAATCCTTCTTTCTTAGAATTTTCTTATAATTCGACACTGATAAAGTAAAGATAGATTTTTCGAGAAAAAACGATGCATCATGTACTAGATTATTACTTTAATAAGGAATACGAAAAACTCTTAGTTGCCTTGACGCTCGTAGCTCTTGAGAGTACAATAAACATGTCATAATATTGTACCATGATGAAATACACAGTCAATGAAGTATCAGTTACAAAATGATGACTTCTTTTGTTGTGATATTTTAAGTACTAAGGGGGGTAACAGTCTTGTCGAAAGATCGAGAGTTTTTATGGCGTCGCTTACATTCTCTACTTGGTATCATTCCAGTAGGTCTGTTTTTAACGATGCACCTGTTAATTAACTTTACAGCAACAGGCGGAGCAGAAAGTTACAACGCAGCTACCGCAAATATGGAAAAGATTCCATTCCTTATCCTAGTTGAATGGATTGTCATCTATATTCCATTAATGTTCCACGCATTTTATGGTGTCTTCATTGCATTCACTGCTACACCAAATACAGGACGTTTCAGCACATACCGTAACTGGATGTTCTCATTACAACGTTTCACAGGTGTATTCTTAGTGATTTTCATTGCATGGCATATTTTCCAAACTCGTATTCAAAAAGCACTTGGTGCAGAAGTTGATTACGACATGATGGCGGAGATCGTTTCTAATCCATTCATGCTTGGATTCTACATCGTTGGTATTATATCAGCAACTTTCCACTTATCTAACGGTTTATGGGCATTCTTAGTAAGCTGGGGTATTGTACAATCTCCTCAGTCTCAAAAGATTGCTACTTATGTAACAAACATTATTTTCGTAATTCTAAGTGTAGTTGGTGTGGCTGCTATTTTAGCTTTCGTTTAATTTTATAGAAGCTACTATAGAGTACATGCAATCATTGCAATTTTTTAAGAGGAGTGAGAAATAATCATGGCGAAAAGCAAAATAATTGTTGTCGGCGGCGGTTTAGCTGGTCTGATGGCAACGATTAAAGCAGCTGAAGTTGGTACTGAAGTTGATTTATTCTCATTAGTTCCTGTAAAACGCTCACACTCTGTATGTGCGCAGGGCGGAATTAATGGTGCGGTAAATACAAAAGGTGAAGGGGATTCTCCTTGGATCCACTTTGATGATACAGTATACGGTGGGGACTTCTTAGCGAACCAACCACCAGTTAAGGGTATGTGTGATGCAGCCCCTGGTATTATTCACTTAATGGACCGTATGGGTGTAATGTTTAACCGTACACCAGAAGGTCTTCTTGACTTCCGTCGTTTCGGTGGTACTTTAATGCACCGTACAGCCTTCTCAGGTGCAACAACGGGTCAGCAATTACTATACGCACTAGACGAGCAAGTTCGCTCTCACGAAGTAGCTGGTTTAGTGAACAAATATGAGCACTGGGAATTCCTTGGTGCAGTAGTCGATCCTGACGGCGTTTGTCGTGGTATCGTAGCGCAAGATATGCGTACAGAAGAAATCAAATCATTCCGTGCAGACGCTGTTATTATGGCGACTGGTGGCCCTGGTATTATCTTCGGTAAAACAACAAACTCTGTAATTAATACAGGTTCTGCTGCTTCTATCGTTTACCAACAAGGTGCTTCATACGCGAATGGTGAGTTCATTCAAATTCACCCAACAGCGATTCCTGGAGATGACAAAAACCGTCTAATGTCAGAATCAGCTCGTGGTGAAGGTGGCCGTATTTGGACTTACAAAGACGGTAAACCTTGGTACTTCCTAGAAGAAAAATATCCTGCATATGGTAACTTAGTACCACGTGATATTGCAACACGTGAAATTTTCGACGTTTGTGTAAACCAAAAACTTGGTATTAACGGCGAAAACATGGTATACCTAGATCTTTCTCATAAAGATCCGCATGAATTAGACGTTAAACTAGGTGGTATCATCGAGATCTACGAAAAATTCGTAGGGGATGACCCACGTAAATTACCAATGAAAATATTCCCGGCAGTTCACTACTCAATGGGTGGATTATGGGTAGACTATAACCAAATGACTGAAATTCCTGGTCTATTTGCAGCAGGTGAATGTGATTATTCTCAACATGGTGCAAACCGTCTTGGTGCGAACTCATTATTATCTGCTATCTATGGCGGTATGGTTGCTGGACCAAATGCAGTAGATTACGTTAAACATCTTAAAAAGCATGCTGAAGATCTTCCGCAAGAAATTTATGATGCTCGCGTAAAAGAAGAGCAAGAAAAATGGGATGCTGTCATGAAAATGGATGGCACAGAAAACGCTTACTTACTTCATAAAGAGCTTGGCGAAATGATGACAGCTACTATGACAGTAGTACGTTACAACGATCAACTTCAAGATACATTGAATAAACTTGATGAATTCCAAAAACGTTGGGAAAACATTAACATCAATGATACACAAAAATGGAGTAACCAAGGTGCTCACTTTACGCGTCAGTTGAAAAATATGATTTACCTAGCAAAAGTAATGACAAAAGGTGCATTATTACGTAACGAATCTCGTGGTGCACACTATAAACCAGATTTCCCGAACCGTGATGATGAGCAGTTCTTAAAAACTACAATGGCGAAATTTGACCCAACTACTGGTGATCCAATTATCACGTACCAAGAAGTCGACGTTTCATTAATTCCACCACGTAAACGTGATTACTCTGCGAAAGGAGACTAAGAATTATGAATATCGCAGCTAATACTGGAAGAATGGTCAAAGTTGAAATTTTACGTCAAGATACACAAGGTGGCAACGGCTACTGGCAGAAATTTGACATTCCTTACCGTCATGGTATGAACGTCATTTCTGTATTAATGGAAATTCAAAAGAACCCGGTTATGTCAAATGGTGAAAAAACAACACCAGTTGCATGGGATATGAACTGTCTTGAAGAAGTTTGTGGTGCATGTTCAATGGTTATTAATGGACGCCCACGTCAATCTTGTTCAACACTTGTTGACCAATTGACTGAGCCAATTAAACTTGAGCCTATGAAAACTTTCCCAGTTATTCGTGACTTACAAGTTGACCGTGAACGTATGTTCAATGCACTTAAAAAAGTTAAAGCATGGGTTCCAATCGATGGTACTTATGATTTAGGTGAAGGTCCACGTATGCCAGAAGGTAAACGTCAATGGGCTTATGAATTATCTAAATGTATGACTTGTGGTGTATGTATGGAAGCATGTCCAAACGTGTCTGAAAAAGCTTCATTCATCGGACCTGCACCATTATCACAAGTGCGTCTTTTCAATACTCACCCAACTGGTGCAATGATTAAAGACCAACGTTTAAATACGATCATGGGTGATGGAGGCCTTGCAAACTGCGGTAACTCACAAAACTGTGTTGCTGCTTGTCCAAAAGGTATTCCTTTAACAACATCTATCGCATCATTAAACCGTGCAACTACAGTGCAAATGTTCCGTAACTTCTTCGGTTCTGACCACTACGTTGACTAATAGTACAAGCTTTTACTCCCTTACACTCATTGTGTGAGGGAGTTTTTTTCTATGGAAATTATCAAATAAGTTTATAGATTAACTACTTGTAAATGCCCGATTTGTAAAGACTGATAAAACTCGCTCTGACTAATGTTTCGCATGATAGGAAGTTCTCAATAGGGGTATTTTTATGAAAAACTAAATATGATGATTTAAGTACAGTATAGAAAGATTTTATTGCATAAAATAAGGGATTCTTAAATATAACGAGCTAAAATGTAAATTTTCTATGATAAAATAGTATTTTGCTTTATAATGAATGCATATTCATTTATCAATTGCTAATTCCATCTACTATTTACTGTTTGGGAAGAGGCGAATGAAAATTAGGGGGATGGCTAAGATGAAAGCAAATTATATCGGAGATTTTCAGGAATGGACTAAGGATTTTGCATTTTATATTGAGATCCGTGTACGTTTTTCAGAAACGGATATGTACGGTCATATGAATAATACAGTTAGCTTTACATATTTTGAACAGGCACGAATTGATTATTTCCGCCATTTAGGTGTTCTCATGCCATCAGCAATGGATGAGAATGTAGAGGGGATTCCGATTGTAGCTGACTTACAGTGTGATTACGTGAAGCAAGTTTTCTTTGATGATGTGCTCAGAATTTACACGAAAGTAGCGACAGTAGGGAACTCATCAATGGATATTCATTATTTAGCGAAAAATCAGCATGATGAGGTTTGCTTTACAGGTAGGGGGACGGTTGTGCAAATGAACCCTCGAACTGGGAAGAGTGTACCCTTATCTGAAGAGACCAAAACTCAGCTAGCAAGCTTGGTGATTATTTAATGATCTGTCGACGGTTGAAATTGCATTTTCCCATTGAATTTATTCTTTTATGGAAGCAATTTCCGATTTTTTTTAGGAAACACGAGATATTAATGAAAATAGCCGTCACCGCTCCTCATTCCTTAACATAAGTTACAATACGTGCGGGGGAGGAGGGTGTAACTGAAAATGAATGGCTCTCATCATCGTTCTCTTTTAACAAACCGAGAACGTGAAATATTTGCGCTTTTATTAGCTGAAAAAACAACGAGGGATATTGCAGAGCAACTAGGTATTAGTGAAAAAACAGTGCGAAATCACATTTCCAATACAATTCAAAAGTTAGGTGTAACAAATCGATCTCAAGCGTTAATTGAGCTGTTACGCTTAGAAGAATTTAAATTAGACTAAAAGGACACTTGCTATTTTAGAAAAAAAACGACAAAATAGAACTATTCAACGTATTTTTAGGAGTGAAATAGTTATATGTCGGATGAAGTAACAAAACACTCACCTGAAACCGTTGCAACGGTTGAAAAGGAATTACGCTATATAGCGGCGATTGTGAAGCAAAAAGGAAGAGAGATTGTTTCGCAATATGCGATTACGCCGCCACAATTTGTTGCATTACAGTGGTTAGAAGAGCTTGGCGATATAACAATTGGCGACCTGTCAAATCGACTATACTTAGCTTTTAGTACAACAACAGATTTAGTGGACCGTATGGAGAAAAATGAATTAGTGAAGCGAGTGCGTGACGAAAATGATCGTCGTGTCGTTGTTGTTCATCTTCTCGAAAAGGGCGAACGTATTATTCAAGAGGTTATTGAAAAAAGACAGCAATATTTGCAAGAGAAGCTTGTTGGTTTTAACGAACAAGAAGTCGCGCAATTATCAAGCTATTTAGAAAAACTACATGTACACATGAAACAGGATTGAGGCGGAAAGTATGAATGCCCCGATAGGCGTTATTGACTCAGGAGTAGGCGGTTTAACCGTAGCAAAAGAAATAATGAAGCGATTACCAAATGAAACGATCTATTACATTGGTGATACAGCAAGATGTCCGTATGGTCCAAGAACTCGACAAGAAGTGCGGAATTTTACTTGGCAAATGGCTAAAGCACTAGAAAAAATGAATATCAAAATGCTCGTCATTGCTTGTAATACAGCGACTGCAGTAGCACTCGAAAGTTTACAAAGAAATATGCCTTTTCCGGTACTAGGCGTTATTAATGCTGGCGCACGTGCAGCTGTAAAGAAAACGAAGCGACATGAAGTCGTTGTGCTTGCAACTGAAGGAACAATTAAAAGTGGGGCGTATGAGGAAGCCTTATTATCACTGAATACGTCAACTCATATTATTCCACTTGCTTGTCCAACATTCGTACCACTTGTAGAAAGTGGCGAATATAAAGGTGAATTTGCAAATGAATTAATTGCGGAAGGCTTAAAGCCACTGAAAAATGAACAATTTGATACGGTAATACTAGGATGTACGCATTATCCAATTTTGCAAAAACAAATTGAAGCTGTTGTGGGAGAAGAAGTTTTTGTGCTATCTTCCGCAGAGGAAACAGCAAAGGATGTTCAAGAAATGCTTGCTTATAATGGCACTTTGGCTGACCCAGACACTGTGCCTGTTCATAGATTTTATGCAACGGGTTCTGTGCCAATTTTCCGTTCAATTGCTGAAAATTGGCTTGAGCAAGGTACTCTTCAAATAAAACGTATGACATTAAAATAAAAAATCAGCTTAGCTATGAGCTAGGCTGATTTTTGACGTTTTTAGCATGGTACATAGGGAATGAGCACTTTTTTGAAGATCAAAATTATGTTAAGATGAGTGCGCGAAAGTTTTTAGGAGGAACGAAAAATATGACAAGATTTGATGGAAGAAATGTAGATGCACTGCGTCCAGTGAAAATAGATAGTGAGTATTTATTGCACCCAGAAGGCTCAGTTTTAATTCAAGTAGGTAATACGAAAGTAATTTGTACAGCAACGATTGAAGATAAGGTTCCTGGTTTTTTACGTGGACAGGGCAAAGGGTGGATCACTGCAGAATACTCGATGCTACCTCGTGCGACAGCACAGCGTACAGCACGCGAATCTTCTCGTGGCAAAGTCAATGGCCGCACAATGGAAATTCAACGATTAATCGGTCGTGCATTACGTGCAGTCGTGGATTTAGAAGCACTTGGTGAACGAACTGTGTGGATTGACTGTGATGTGATTCAAGCAGACGGCGGGACACGTACAGCTTCAATTACAGGAGCATTTGTAGCGATGACACAGGCAATTGCTAAGTTTGCTGAAGAAAAACAATTAAAAAAATTCCCAGTAACAGACTATTTAGCTGCAACAAGTGTTGGTATTGTAGAGGATCATGGGGCCGTTTTAGACTTGAACTATGTAGAAGATGTCGCTGCTGCTGTAGATATGAATATCGTCATGACAGGAGCAGGACGATTTGTTGAGCTTCAAGGTACAGGTGAAGAAGCAACCTTCTCTCGTGAAGAGTTAAATGAACTACTGGAGTTAGGTGAAAAGGGCATTCAACAATTGATTTCACTTCAAAAAGAGACACTAGGTGAATTAGCTAACAAAGTGGGAGGTAATGAATAACATGAAACAAGTAGTAATTGCGACAAAAAATAAAGGAAAAGCAAAAGATTTCGAAGCGTTATTTGGACCACTTGGCTATGAAGTTGTAACGATGTTTGATGTTGCCCCAGAGATGGAAATAGACGAAACAGGCACTACCTTTGAGGAAAATGCTATCCTAAAGGCAGAAACATTAGCAAAAGAGCTTGGTACAATTGTTATTGCTGATGATAGTGGCTTAGCTGTGGATGCATTAAATGGTGAACCAGGCGTGTATTCTGCACGTTATGCTGGTGATCATGATGATGAAGCAAACATGGTTAAACTACTAGAAAACTTAAAAAATGTTGAGGATGAAAAGCGTACAGCACGCTTTTGCTGTTGCATTGCTATTGCAGGGCCTGGTTTTGAGACGACAACAGTTTTTGGTACTTGTGAAGGTGTTATTGCTCACGAAAAACGTGGCACAAACGGATTTGGTTATGACCCAGTCTTCATTGTCCCAAGCTTAAACCGCATGATGGCAGAGCTTTCAGCCGATGAAAAAGGAGCAATTTCCCACCGTGGGAATGCGATTCGTAAGTTAAAGGAACAATTACCTAATCTTATAAAATAAGAGGTGATATCCATGCAAATACTTGTCATGAGTGATACACATGGCGATAGTAATGTGATTGAAAAAGTTCGTGGCTTTTACCCAAATGTCGATGCAGTCATTCATTGTGGAGATAGTGAGCTTCCTTTCTCTCATAAAGCATTAGAGGGAATGAAGAAAGTGCGAGGTAATTGTGACATTGATAAAGCTTTCCCTGATGAGGAAGTATTCGATTTAGAGGATGCTACAATCTTTGTCACACATGGCCATTTATTCAATGTTAAAACTTCTATCTTGTCTTTATCCTATCGTGCCAAAGAAGTAAACGCGCAAATTGCGTGCTTTGGTCACTCTCATGTTCTTGGGGCGGAAATGATTGATGATGTATTATTTTTAAATCCGGGGAGCTTATTAAAACCACGAGGTCGTAAAGAAAAAAGCTTTGCCCTTGTAGAGGTTGAAGATACTTATTTTGAAGTAAAGTTCTTTACGGATGATAATAGCTGTCTTTCCACCCACAAGTTTATGCGAAAATGATGAAACAAAAACGCTTAAGTTATAGAAACTCTAAGCGTTTTTGTTTTATCCCAGAATCAGTACAAATGGTAAAAATGGCTATGAATTGTTTATGATGAAGTAGAAAAAATAAATATAAACGATACGAAGGAGAAAACATGGAAAATAAAATGGGATGGAATTTTGATAATAGCTATACCCGCCTACCAAGCATTTATTATACAACAATCAATTTAAATCCAGTTTGCTCACCAAAGTTAATCATGTTAAATGAATCAGTAGCCAATTCACTTGGATTAAACAGCAATGCTCTGCAAAGCGAAGAAGCGGTAGCAATTTTTGCAGGTAACTCCAATCCGACCGGAGGCACACCCATTGCACAAGCTTATGCAGGGCATCAATTTGGTCATTTTAATATGCTAGGAGACGGAAGAGCACTGTTATTAGGTGAACAACTAACACTAGCTCATGAACGCTTTGATATCGCACTAAAAGGCTCAGGAAGAACGCCTTATTCCCGCAGAGGAGATGGCAGAGCAGCACTTGGTCCAATGCTACGTGAATATATTATGAGTGAAGCTATGTATGCACTTGGCATTCCAACTACTCGAAGTTTAGCTGTCGTGACTACAGGCGAAACGATTCTCCGCGAAACAGAGCTTCCAGGTGCAATTTTAACGCGTATTGCAAGCAGTCATTTGCGTGTTGGAACTTTCCAATATGGAGCGAATTTTGGAACGGAGGAGGAGCTAAAAGCATTGGCAGATTATGCTTTAGAACGGCACTTTCCCAATGCTGATAAAGCTCAAAATCGTTATTTAACCCTACTACAAGAAGTTATAAAGAAACAAGCGTCTCTTATTGCAAAATGGCAGCTAGTTGGTTTTATTCACGGGGTCATGAACACAGATAATATGACCATTAGTGGGGAGACAATTGATTATGGTCCATGCGCTTTCATGGATACTTATGATCCTGCGACAGTATTTAGCTCGATTGATCGACAAGGTCGTTATGCATATGGTAACCAGCCTAATATCGGAGGATGGAATTTAACACGATTTGCCGAATCATTAATACCGTTAATCCATGAGGATGAGGAAGAAGCTATACAAGTAGCTCAAGAGGCTCTAAAGCAATATCCTCAATTGTATTATGCAAACTGGGTAGCAGGTATGCGAGCAAAGCTAGGGATATTCAACGAAGAAGATCAGGACGTAGCACTTATTGAAGAACTTTTAAAGTTAATGCAACAACATCAAGCAGACTATACGAATACATTTATCGCATTAACCTTTGAAAAATTCACTGAATCAGCGTTATTTAATACAGAAGAATTTAAAGAATGGCATAAAAATTGGCTAGCAAGACTAGAAAGACAGCAAGAAACAAAAGACATGTCTCAGCAATTAATGCGTGAGCACAATCCAGCGGTTATTCCACGAAACCACCGAGTAGAAGAAGCATTAGAGGCTGCTGTTGAACAAGAGGACTATAGTGTAATGGAGCGATTACTAGAAGCTCTTGCTCAACCTTTTGCACATTCTAAAGAGCAGGAGAAATACGCGACATTACCAACACCATCTAATCAACCATATCGCACGTTTTGTGGCACATAAATTGAAAGTACAATTGCCAAGGAAATTTTTATGAGTGTTGTGGCGCTTTAATTGAAGGTATTTCTGAGCACAGATAAACAATATCGCTCAATGCATTGCTTTCGCACGAAAATGCATCTAACTGAAATTTCTTTTTATCACGATAAAATTTGAGTATATGGCAGAGGACATGCTAAGTGAAGTGGTTGATCTTCGTTACGACTGGGCGACTCCTTGGGGATTAGCGATAGAGGTACGAAGGCTAAAACCATCACATGCTGTGATAACGCCTTCGTGACCAACGTCGTGCTGTTGCTGCCGCTGCGCTTTCGCACAAACAAAAACCTCTGCTGTCGCTACGTTGCACTCACGCTTTTGCGCAAAAGACATCTGTTGGCCCGAGACCCTGCAGCGAAGCGTCTCATCCGATGCCCCCAGGAAGCTATGCACTGTGCGAAAGCGTAGCGACAGCAACAACAAAGCGCCCAGTCGGAACGGAAATCACCCCCTCGTTTTGTAGAAGAGCCATATCTGAATATGATATTTTAATTTCATTGAAAACGAAGGATAAATTCTTCGTTTTTTATTTTTTAAAAATAGTCACTACATAAATTCCTGAGCATACGCTATGTATGAATAGTAGTGAAGGGGAATGTGTACAGTGCATAAGTATTCAAAAGGTTGGTTTGTAAAGCAACTTCGAGATCATGGTATTTTGGTGCATCCACAATTTAAAAGTCATTTAGGTAATTATAAAGAATCTGAACTGCGCAATTTATATTACCGATATATAGAAAAAGACACGGAAACGTTAGATTCAGAACAAAAATAATCATGTTCGTTTGAATAACTCCTTCGTAGGAAATAATTTAACTACAGAAAGGAGTTATCTTATGTGGAGTAAATCATGGGTTTTGACGCAAATTTGGCAAGATGTGTTGTTCTTACATTGGCCGGTATCTCCTAAGGATTTAGAGCAGTACATTCCGCAAGAGTTACAATTGGATCTCTATGAAAATAACGCTTGGCTTAGTGCTGTCCTTTTTAAAGTTAATGGACAACGACTAAGATTTCTACCACCATTACCAGGAGTGGATTCCTATTTGCAGCTAAATGTCCGGACATATGTTACATATAACGGCATGAAGGGAGTCTATTTTTTTAATTCAGATATTACGGATAGCTTTATTGTCCAAATAGCTAAAAAGGGCGGTTTAACATATCGCCATTCTAAAATATCTATAAAGCAAAATGAGAACAATTTTTCGTTTGCAAGTTTATATTACGGTGCACTGGCAGAAAGGTTGAAAATTTCATATCAACCGATTGCCAGTGAAATAAATAGTTCTACATTTGAAAAATGGTTAGTGGAACGTTATCATTCTTGGTCAAAATGGAAAAATTCTTTATTTCGCATAGATATAGAGCATCTGCCGTGGCAGCTACAACGAGTCCACATTAATATTGAAAGAAATACAATAGCGCCATTTGTGAAGGAATCAATACAAGGCATTCAACCAATTGCTCATTATTCAAAGAGTAAACAGGCTAAAATTTTCTCGCCAACTTTGGAAAAGAAAAAACCGATTTATTTACGTTAATAAAAGAGGTAATAAAATTGCTTAACAATGGCGCTTGCAATCATATCCGACATAGCAAGTGCCTCTGCTTCAATGTCATCAAAAACTTCAACATCCTCTTGATAGTTTTTCTGAATCATAGTCACGGCTTCTTTTTTTGTTAAAGCTAGATGTGTATAGAACATTTTTTGCACTTCCTCCATACTCAAGTATGGATTAATTTGACTTAAAAATCTGGCAATGTCGTCAGCATTACGATACCATTCTTTTTCCTTTGCATCCGCTGTTGCTGTATCTCCTTTGGCAGCTGCAGTTACTAGCTGCGCAGCAATAAGAAGATGTTCTTTAATCAGCTCAGCATAACGATCAGCAATTTGGTCGCCGTAAAATGGACGTAGACAATTGCCTAAGTCCGTCGCATTTTGTAACAGTCGCTTCTGCACAAAGGGTAAATCAGGTAAGCCAAACACTATACTAATAATCGTCATCCTCGTCCAATTGACATGCTCCATCCATAATAACCGATTCATAGCCATAAAATCTGCTTCAGCTCGACTGATATAGCGACGAGAATCGTTCTGTGGCAATAAAAAATGGCGAACAGGTGCAGTATATTGCGTGGAAGTAGCTTTATATAACGCACTTAAAGGACTAACGTAATATCCACTTGAATATGGGTACAATGTATATCCACTCCCTCTAGTTTTTCCTTCTACTGTAGAATACTCTGAGGTTTTTCCATATATGAAAATACATTGTTATGAAAGGAGTGAATATGGCTATTCTTCATACATCATTTTCTTTGTCCTCCCACCATTAACTATTAGATTAATGCCTGTGAAAAATTATTTGTTTGAATCAAATCATTTTATTCACCATCGTTACATCATAAAAAAATTTATGTTGAAATTTACCTGCCTTATTAATTAAAATATGTATAGTATCGAATTGATCAACAAGATATCCTGTTCTTTCGTATTAGCTGTCCAATCCCATGTGTACCGCCAGTTACGACAACTACTAAATCTTTAAACATGTTAGCTACCACCAGTCTTTTGCTTTGTATTATTTAACAAAAATAGAGTAGAGAGATGGCATAATGAGGTACAGGAAATCATATAATATTAATAATGAGGCAAACCTTGCCTTCATAGTAAAATTAATGTTGACTTTATCGTGAAAAGGACATATAATAAATATTGTCCTTGATATGGACTACATAAATAACATCATGTCTCAGTAGCTCAGCAGGATAGAGCAACGGCCTTCTAAGCCGTCGGTCGGGGGTTCGAATCCCTCCTGGGACGTCGAAGGGTTCAGATTGATGAATTTTGAACCGAAGTAAAAGCGCTTCAAATCCTTATGTGATAAGGGTTTGGGGCGTTTTTTGTGTTTTAGGGGTAAAGTTAGAAAACGTTAGGAAAAGGTGCGATTTATACACGTGTTTACACAAATTATACACACGATCTTACACGTTATATAAACGCTCAAAAATGTCTGTTGTTTGTTTTGAATCTTTTTCTCGTAGCTCTTTCATTAGGTGTGCATATGTAGAAGTTGTGATGTCTAATGATGCGTGACCAAGCCGCTCTGATACATTGAGCAAACTAATACCTTTATAAAGCAATATACTCGCATGTGTATGTCTTAGCCCATGTGCAGTAATAACTGGTGTGATTTTTAAATTACGGATGCAGCGACGCAACACATCGTTTAAACGATCATTTGTTACCACTTGAATAGGGGGGGCGGGTTGATAAAAAACAAGCTGGTTCTCGTTTCCTACATCATTCTTCACTTTCAGTATTAATTCTTTCAAGACAGTTAGAGTTAGCTTATCAACGCTAATTTTCCGTTCACTAGCCTCATTTTTAAGGGGACTAAATCCACCGCCCTCTTTGTATTGCCACTGTCTAACTATAGCTATTCTACTAGCTTTTAAATCTACATGATCAATCGTTAAACCAATTAATTCTCCAAATCGTATGACTGTACTCAAACTAACGATTAGCATTGGGTATTCTAAACATTCATGACGATGCTCAGCTAAGTATTTTAGAAGCTTTTGGCTCGACTTATAATCAAGAAACTTCTCGGATGATTTTTTACTCGCTAGGTAAAATGAAATGTTAGAAGCTCTAAATTTTCCAGAAGATAGTATATTTATTCAGCCTGACTGTTATAATTTTAAGCCACAATTAATTAATAAAGGAGAATGATAATAATGAAAAAGCCATATATCGTTAATTATAGTGAGGAAGGAACATTAAATACTAATCATATATTGTATTATGATAATAAAACTCAGCTAAATTATTTGAATAATGAACTTAGTATTAAGGCAATTGATTTTGGACCGGATAAAACAACTATTACTGAAACTATAGAAAATTTCGATCATGATGAACAATACTTAATCGGACCAGATAGAACTCATACAACTTTTGTTATTGAGAATGCTGATACTGATGAATTTGTTTTTGGACCAGTTTCTAAAGTATCTACTAGATCCATAGAAAATTTGGATGATGATGATTTTTTAATATAGTTAGTAATAGAGGGGGATTAGTTTGAATAATATCTATAAGAATAAATATTCGAATAGTAGAGCTATTATTATAGGTATTGATCATTACAAGCATATTAATGACCTGAGCTATGCTTGTAACGATGCTGTGGGAATAAAAAAAATATTAATAGAAAAATTTGATTTTGAAGAAGAAAATATTACTTTATTATTAAACGAAGAAGCTACAAAATCTAAGATAATGTTTGAATTCTACCAATTTAGAAACGATTTTGTCGAGGTAGATGACCGGATTATTTTTTTCTATGCTGGACATGGTTATACTTTTGAAGGCCAAAGAGGAGATATAGGTGTATTAGTACCTCACGATGGTGATATTAACGATTTTTCTAGTTTAATTAGATGGGATGATTTAACAAGAGGTTCTGACTTAATAAGAGCTAAACATATTTTGTTTATCATGGATGCTTGTTATAGTGGTTTAGCAATAACTAGAAGTTTATCAACAGGTTCTACAAGGTTTTTGAAGGATATGCTGAGAAGAAGCTCTAGACAAGTAATAACCGCAGGTAAAGCAAATGAAGTAGTAGCTGATTCAAATGGACCAATACCTGGTCATTCTATTTTTACAGGACATCTTTTGCAAGGTTTAGAGGGAAATGCAGCTAATCTAGAAGGTATTATAACTGCTAATAACTTAATGGCTTACGTATATGATAAAGTTTCGAAAGATCAATATTCACAACAAAATCCGCATTATGGCTTCATATTAGGAGATGGAGATTTCGTATTTAAAGCGCCGATTTTAGACACTGAAATAGCCAGTTAGTATAGCTGTAAGATTTTTAATTTCGAAGAGGTGATTTAGAACTGTTAAAATAAGATCAATATGTTTCTTTTAAAATTATCATGTAAAATATAGGTATATTAATAGTGAGGGAGGATAGAAAGGTGCTTTATGAAGTAGTTGTAAGTGTAGATTAAAGAAGGTAACCGCTGTGAAATAAAATACTAGATTTTAAAAATTCTAGAGGTAATAGAAGCAATTGGCGACAATGAACAAAGATTGATATATATTGGAGATATATGGTATTAAAGAAGGACAACAATGTAAGGGGAGTAATTAATGTGAATTTGGATAATTTTAAACAAGCAATAAATGATCATGATACAGCATTAGCATCATCAATTATTGTTGATTTATATGGGACTAACCCAAAGAATTTTAAAAAAACTTTGCTCCTTAGCAATAGCTTGCCAGAGCCGTTAAATAGGGACTTCACTCAAGAAAAGTTCAATACACTTTGGCTTTCATTTACTTTAGCTGCTAAAGAATTATTAGATAGAGAAAAAGATATTATTCCTTTTATAAAACAATTCTTAGAAATTACTGGTGCTATTGAATGTATTTACAAAAATTCAAGAAGTAATTTAGAGAGATTAGAGCAAAATGAATTTTCGGATTATACACTTTCACAACAAATACAAATGTATTGTATTTATATAGAAGATCAAAATAGACTTTCTAATACGATGTTACTGAAAAAAAATTACGTAACAGGTATGGAGAGAGATTTGGCTAATTATAAAGCTGATAATGCAAAAGATGTTAAGGTGTCGCTAACCGATAATTTTGAAGCGATATTAGAAATGGCTGATACCCTCTTTAGACTTTTATATTTTAATACTGGCAAAAAGATTGAGAAACAAGAAAATTTTAATCATGAGGGAATATGGCCATATGAAATTAAAAGTTTAGAGGAAATAATGCATTTAGCGTCAGAAAGAAATTTACTTAATATAACATGGGGGAAATTTAAATATAGGGATTGGGAACTTTTAAAAGAAAAGAATGAACTTGAAGAACAATTTTTTATTTTCAAACCGCAAATCAAAGAAGATTATATGAAAGAACTTATAGGGATTAATAGATACAGATATCAAGATCACGTAAATCTTCACAAAGAGAGTGTTAGAAGCCCAGAAAATACTAATTCTTTTAAATATATTGAAGAGTGCAGTGAAATGATAGATAGTAATAATATTGAAACATTATTCAAATTAAGCAAAAAAGAATATTTTATGGCATGTGAATTTATTAAGCCTATTATAAAAATTCAAATTGATTCAATAGATGATATTTATTTAAGGATAGAATATAACGGTATAAAAATTGAGGAATACATAAAAGGATTTGAATACTTATATACTCTTGCAATTATTTATCAACAATCAGCTTTATCAAATTTTGAGGAAGATGATAGACTGCAATATAAAAAATTGGCTCCAATAATTCAAAAGGAAAATTTTATAGATCATTTTACAAACCTTTATAATCTTGAACGTTCAATCGCGGAGAAAGTTATCGATAGTTTTGTATTTAGAAGTAAAACAAAAATGGATATTTTCTCTCAACCACTTATATATGTAGGGAAAAACAATATTGTTTTTTGTCCTACTTTAATAATGCAAATGAACATGGTTAGAATTATTCAGTTACTTTCAACTGACCTTGATATTGATGTGTCTGAAAAGGGGAACGAGTTTGAAAGAAGTTTAAGGTTTATACTTTCTTTTAACCAACATATTAAAGTTAATACTAATAAAATTGAGTTTAAAGCCTATGATGGTAGGGATATTGAGTTTGATTTTATTGGAATGTTTGAAGACCATTTATTACTAATTGAATTTAAGCATTTAAAAATACCATATTCAGAAAAACAGTATAAAAATGCTTTTGATACAATAAAATATGGAATTAATCAGGTTAAAAGAAGAGTAGACGTCATTAGAAATGATTGGGAAATAATAAGGGATAAATGTAGTTTTAAATTACCGGATGAACCTATAGAAGAAAGTAAGATATTAAAATTGGTGTGTACAAATATTTTTAACTTTTCTACGGTAATACATAAAGGTGTGGAAATTATAGATTCTTCGTCACTTCTAAAGTTTTTTATGGCACCTGAGATACAAGGGATAGCAGTTGGTGAAGAAGTTGAAGAAGTTTTTAAACGAAATCTTTGGATAAATAAATATCCTACCGTAGCTGAGTTTAAGGAGTATTTGAAGTGTCCAATTGCGATTGAGCCATATGTTGATTGCTATAAAGAAACTTATAAACCTATTCCAAAAGTAAATGAGGATGATTATAATATTTTATTTTTCGATTATGATTTAATAAAAGATCCATTTGAATTTTTATATAAAGCTGCAGAAAGTTCGAATAAACAAATTAAAAGTATTAAGATTGGCCGGAATGAGCCATGTCCATGTGAAAGTGGAAAGAAATACAAAAGATGTTGTGGTAAATAAATTAAGGAGAATTAGAACCTTTGATGTTACTTGTGTTTAAACATAAATACACTTTTAGATTTTCTGTGGTATTAAACTATTTGAAAGTTTAATTGTTTTGTTATGAAATCGAAAATCTCATCTCAGGGACATTTTATATCAGAATGTTAGCTATTGATAAAGGGGGATTATTTGTTTATTATACTTGCTCAAAGTGGAAATATTGATCCTTCAATGTAAGAGTAATATTTGATTTTCTCAGCAATATGGCATAATTTACTTTTAAAGATATTTAATTTAGAATTAATATAGAGGTAAGAGTATGACAAAAAAATTAAAAAGAAATAAGATTCGAT
Source organism: Lysinibacillus sp. NPDC093692 (assembly GCF_050280125.1). NCBI lineage: Bacteria > Bacillati > Bacillota > Bacilli > Caryophanales > Bacillaceae > Lysinibacillus > Lysinibacillus sp. NPDC093692. Next base: position 1,160 of record NZ_JBNNUW010000005.1, on the reverse strand, counting down.
GTAACCATTGCGATGATCTTATAGAATCTAAAAAAGAACATGATTTTAAAATGTGTAGTTGTGGAAAAGTAGCAATAGATGGAGGATTAGAATATAGTAAAAGAATTTTCCCTTCTAATCCATCAGAAGCACATTTTGTTGATTTATCAGAATATGAATAATTGTTACATGAAGTTATAATAGAGAAATGATGAAAGCTTATTTTCTTAACATTCAGTTGAGGATTTAGGCTTTTTAATATTAAAATTTGTATATCAGCGGCACAATAAAACTGTCTATCTTTATCGATGAGACTTTTAGTAAGCATAACATTATAATCAGAAATCAATAAATATTTATATGTTTTTAAACTGCAATTTCATTTGTAAATTGCAGTTTTTCTTATATTTATATATCCATCTATAATCTTGTGTAACCTGTTTATCGGTTGTGTGCTGATTATATTTACAAGATTAATCAATTTGGAACTTGAGGAATAAGAAAATCAAGTTTTCATTAATTAGTAATCCTTCTCTATAAAGTCCAAATTTATATGTTTTTTATAATAATATAGCAATTCATTTTCTAATTGGAAGAGTATTGCTTACGATTAATAAAAATTTTAGATATGATTTTATAGGAGGTTTACAAGATGTTAGATGCAATAAATAAAGTAGTGCTGCATATAGAAGAGAATTTTCATGAAGAACTAAATAAAGCAATAATAGAGTCAAAAAAAGGGTACACATATAATCATATTCGAAAAAGGTTTAAGGTTTTAGTGGGTATGACAATGGATAAATACCGCATTCGAAGACAAATTGCTCTGATATTAAATGAAATAAATTTATCAGGAAAGTTCATAAAAGATTGTAACTTGGAACCTTGGAGTGATTATAACAGTTTTCGATTAGCCTGTGAGAGAGAATACAGTTGCTCACCAAGTGCCTTAATAAAAAGTTATGCATTTATATTACAAGATAAAATAGATGTAAATAAAATTCAAAAAGACAGGAAATGTTCAGTTTTACAAAGTCATAAATGATTCTGTTTATGGGTGTAAAATAAGTCCATTTTTCAGTTTATTGAACTGAACCCTATAAAGTAGACAGTTTAATAAAAGACCATTTGCTACATTAAACAGCGATTAAATGACTTCGGTATGCTGCCGGAGTCATTTT